>JBAXOC010000143.1:0-4652 GCA_037133455.1 Comamonadaceae bacterium
ATAGTAGGCCATAGACCAAACTGTAAGCACCGCAGCGACCCAGATCAGAGCGGTACCCCAGAGCCGAGTGTCCATCAAGCCAAAAAGCACGCCGTCAAACAGCAAGAATGGAATAGCAACCATCTGCACGACTGTTTTGAGCTTGCCGATCATGTGGACCGCCACGCTTTTTGAAGCTCCAATTTGCGCCATCCACTCGCGCAAAGCAGAAATGGCGATTTCTCTGCCAATAATAATCAGCGCCACGAAAACATCGGCACGCTGCAAGTGAACCAAGACCAAGACACACGCGCAGACTAAAAATTTGTCCGCGACGGGGTCTAAAAATGCACCAAAAGAAGAAGTTTGATCGAGTTTGCGGGCCAGATACCCATCAAGCCAATCGGTCAAAGCAAAAACCACGAACATGACGGTAGCCCAAAAGTTTTTATCGGCACCCGCGATCACACTTTCAGGCAAATAAAAAACGCCCACGATCAACGGGATCGCAAAAATACGCGTCCAGGTCAATAGCGTGGGAATGGTCAAGAACATGGCGTTATTGTGGCACGGCTAATGAAGCGCCCGGTAGATTTCTTCAGCCAATTCCAAGGAAATTCCATCAACGGAGGCGATGTCTTGCTGGCTTGCCATCGCCACGCCACGAACCCCGCCAAAACGTTGCAATAGTTTGGCTCGTCGCTTGGGACCCACGCCCGGGATGTCTTCCAATTTGCTGCCGCCGACCCGCACCTTGGCCCGCTGGGCGCGCATTCCGGTGATGGCAAATCGGTGGGCTTCGTCTCGAATTTGGGCAACCAACATCAAGGCGGCCGAATCAGCCCCAAGGTAAACCTTGTCGCGGCCATCGGCAAAAACCAATTCCTCGAGCCCGACTTTTCTGCCCTCGCCTTTTTCTACGCCAACGATCAAAGAAAGATCCAGCCCCAGGCTTACAAATACTTCCCGAGCCATGGAGACTTGGCCTTTACCGCCGTCTACCAACACCAAGTCAGGAAGGCGGTCGCTGCCCGAAGGCGCGTGGCCCTGTTGTTTGGCTTGCGCCAAAGCATCTGCGATTTTGCTGTAGCGCCGAGTCAAGACCTGTCGCATCGCCGCGTAGTCATCCCCTGGGGTAATGCCTTCGATGTTGTAACGCCGGTATTGGGCGTTTTGCATTTTGTGTTGGGCAAAGACGACACAAGACGCTTGGGTAGCTTCTCCGGAAGTATGGGAAATATCAAAGCACTCGACGCGCAAGTTGTCTAAGTCTTCGTGCGCCAAATCCAAAGCCTCAGCCAACGAGCGGGTTCTGGCATGCTGAGAGCCCTCTTCTGCCAACAGGCGGGCCAGCTGCAAAGCCGCATTGGTTTGGGCCATATCCAACCAAGCGCGTCGTTGCTCGCGAGGCTGGTACACCGCGCTGACTTTGAACCCGTGCTGTTCAGACAGCGCTAACAATAATCGCTTAGAAACGGGCTCACTCACAACGAGGACCGAGGGCATTGGAACACTCACATAGTGTTGCGCTAAGAAGGCTTCCAAGACCTGCGCCTCAACCGAAACAGGGATAGCGTCAGCAGCGTCATCTTCAATGAACACAGCTGCATCTTCCACATGAACAGGGAAATACGGCCGGTCCCCCAGATGCCGGCCTCCACGCACCATCGCAAGGTTGACACAGGCTTTGCCACCTTGTACTTTGACCGCCAGTATGTCGACATCGCGGTCAGACACGTTGTCAACCGACTGTTGGTGCAAGACGCTTGACAGGGCTGACACTTGGTTACGAAGTTCTGCGGCTTGCTCAAATTCCAATCGATCGGCATGCGCCATCATTCGGGTTTCCAAACCCTTTAAAACCTCTTGCGCATCACCGCGCAAAAATTTCTCTGCGTTGCTTACATCTTGGGCGTAGTCTGGGGCCGTGATGTGTCCCACGCAAGGACCCGAGCAGCGTTTGATTTGGTACAACAAGCACGGCCGGGTGCGGTTGCTAAACACAGAGTCTTCGCAGGTCCGAAGGCGAAACACTTTTTGCATCAGCAAAATGGCTTCTTTAACCGCCCACGCGCTGGGGTACGGCCCAAAGTAATGGTGTTTTTTCTCCACTCCGCCGCGGTAGTACGCCACGCGGGAAAACTGCATGGGGGATACGTTAGATGTTGCTGGCACCAATGAAGCCGCTGTCATCTTGAGATAGGGATAGCTTTTGTCGTCGCGAAAAAGGATGTTGTATTTGGGGCTCAGCGTCTTAATAAGGTTGTTTTCCAAGAGCAAAGCTTCAGCCTCGGAGCGGACCACCGTGGTTTCTAAACGCGCAATCTTTCCCACCATGTGGCCGATGCGGGTTCCGCCGTGGTTTTTTTGGAAATAACTGGAGACGCGTTTTTTGAGGCTGATGGCTTTACCCACATACAAGACATTACCGTCGGCATCAAAATACCGGTAAACGCCCGGCAACAGCGGCAGCGAGGCCACTTGGCTTAGAAGTTCTTCTGAATGGGGCGACGTCATTGCGCTATTGTCAGGGCTTTGCCAGAAAATTCCTAAGCATCGCGTCAGAATTTAAAATCAACAATCGCGCCGACAATCTCAAGATGAACATCTCAGCCACGGGCCCAACCTCTGCGATCAATCAAGCGCACCTTCAACGTCAAGGTCTGCTGTGGGATGTTTTTTGCCGTGTGATCGATAACTTTGGCGATATCGGCGTGTGCTGGCGCTTATGCGCCGACCTGGCAGGGCGCGGCCAGCGCGTTCGACTTTGGCTTGACGATGTGAGCGCCCTCAAATGGATGGCGCCGGGAGCGTTGGAAGGGCAACACGCCAACATCACCGTCCACCCTTGGTTGGAAGCGATGGACTCCCAAGGCCTAGAAGACTTAGAGCCAGCGAACGTGTGGATTGAAGCCTTTGGCTGTGAGATAGAACCGGTATTTATATCTTGTTACAGACAACACACAGAAGTCGCACCGGTCTGGATTAATTTGGAATACTTGTCAGCAGAGCCTTTTGTGGAACTCTCGCATACCCTGCCCTCCCCCGTGATGTCCGGCCCGGCCAAAGAATGGACCAAGTACTTTTACTACCCGGGATTCACAGAAAAAACGGGGGGGCTGTTGCGAGAGCCTTGGATTCAAGAACGCGAAAAGCTAGAGAGCGAGGTATCCAAAGCAGCCTGGTTACAAAAGTTCGGCATCACTTGGCAAGGCGAAAAACTCATCTCCTTGTTTTGCTATGCATCAGCGCCAGTGACTGCACTTTTGGAATCCTTAGAGAATTTTGGTGAGCCCGTACGCCTGCTTGTTACCGAGGGCCAAGCCAAGACTGCGGTGCAAAAAGTAAGGAGCGAACGGATCCCACCCCATTCTTTCGATATGAGCTTCCTCCCTTTGATGTCGCAGACTGACTATGACCAACTGCTAGGAGCTTGCGATTTGAATTTTGTCAGGGGCGAGGACTCTTTGGTGAGAGCACTTTGGGCGGGCAAGCCTCTGGTTTGGCAGATTTATCCGCAAGAGGATGGGGCACACCACGCCAAGCTCCACGCCTTTTTAGATCAGATGGAGGCTCCCGTCTCACTGCATCAATGGCACCAATCCTGGAACGGATTGACCCGTCAAGATTCTTTAAAAACTCTGAAACCTCCGCTCTTAGCCGAGTGGCAATCCACCGCCGAGGCCTTTCGCGGCCGTTTAACGTCACAGCCCGATTTGACGCAGCAACTGATTGAATTCGTTACGGTTAAGGGAGAAGCGGTTAAAAAACGATAAAATCCAAGGCTTTGCTGATGAAGCCGCACCTTTAGCGGAAAAAATCATGCCCCGCCGCAATCAGCGGCCTAAACAACGCTTTTAGCGACACACCACATTTTTCACCTATGAAAACCGCTCAAGAAATTCGCGCCGGCAACGTCATCATGCACGGCAAAGACCCGATGGTTGTTCTGAAAACAGAATACAGCCGCGGCGGACGTAACTCAGCAACCGTGCGCATGAAGCTTAAAAGCCTGATTGCCAATTTTGGAACCGAGGTCGTTTTCAAAGCCGACGACAAGATGGACCAGGTTATCTTGGATAAAAAAGAGTGCACTTACTCTTACTTCGCTGACCCGATGTATGTTTGCATGGACGAAGAGTTCAACCAATACGAAGTCGAAGCAGAAAACATGGGCGATTCTTTAAGCTACCTCGAAGATGGCATGTCCGTCGAAGTGGTGTTTTATGACGGCAAAGCGATTTCTGTGGAATTGCCAACCAGCGTAGTGCGCGAGATCACTTGGACTGAGCCTGCAGTCAAAGGCGATACCTCCGGCAAGGTGCTCAAGCCCGCAAAAATTGCAACTGGTTTTGAAGTCGGCGTTCCAATTTTTGTAGCCCAAGGCGACAAGGTGGAGATCGACACCCGTACCGGCGAATACCGCAAGCGTGTGTAAACGGCACTGCCCACCAAAGAGCTCCTTTTAGGGGCTTTTTTTTCGTCTACACGCGGCCATTTGCTCCACAATGGGGGAATGGAAAACACCAACAATTTGTCAGCGAACCGTTTGGTCGATGCCTGGGCGGAGTTAGGAAGCTATGCGGGGAAGGCTCATCTTTTAGAGGCCGATGCCGACCGGCTTGCCTTCGCTGATCCTGAATTTTTAATGCGCAGAGAAACCCGCGGCATCC
>JBAXOC010000144.1:0-4640 GCA_037133455.1 Comamonadaceae bacterium
GCCTTGTTTTTGTCCTTGAAGGTAAGGCTCCAAGTCTCGCATGGAGAGCCCTTGAAACCCCATCCAGCGAAGCAGACGCATTTGCCAAGCGAATGAGGAGGGCGCCACGATCAGCCCACGCAAAGCGGTTCCACGTTGAGGCGGCTTGTCGATTTGGTGGTACATCAAAATGGGGATTTTCATGACTGCATTCGACTAAGGTTCGCGTAATACCCATTGGCTTGCAGCAAAGTGGCGTGAGTTCCAGTCTCAACGATACGCCCTTGGTCGAGAACCAAAATTTGATCTGCGCGTTCAATGGTACTGAGTCGATGCGCAATCACCAAGGTTGTACGGTTTTGCATGAGGGTAGCAAGGGCGACTTGTACCAAGCGTTCCGATTCAGTATCCAGCGCAGAGGTGGCTTCGTCCAAAATCAAGAGAGGCGCATTTTTCAACAAGGCCCGCGCGATCGCGATGCGCTGGCGCTGACCGCCCGACAAGGTGCTGCCGTTTTCACCGATTACCGTGTTCAAGCCTTGTGGCAGCTGAGCAATAAATTCCCAGGCATGGGCTGCGACCGCCGCTTCTTCAACCTTTTTGGCGTCAATGTTGCGGGAAAGTCCAAAAGCGATGTTGGCGTGAACCGTGTCGTTTAAAAGCACGATGTCTTGACTTACCAAGGCAATATGGCTTCTCAAGCTTGCCAAGGTCAATGCATTGATATCGATGCCGTCTAAGGTGATACTGCCGGAGTCGACGCAATAAAAGCGTGAAATAAGACTCGAAAGGGTGGACTTGCCACCCCCAGACGCACCAACCAGCGCGATCGTCGTACCAGAGCCTACCGTAAAGCTGACATCGTCTAAGGCAAATCGATCAGCGCCGGGGTATCGGAATGACACGTGTTTAAAAGCCAGCTGTCCCTGCGAGTGGGCTAGTACGGACTTACCGGTGTCAGACTCGTTGGGAGCGTCAAGAATTCCGAAGACGCTTTCACATGCGGCAAGGCCGCGTTGCAAGATAGGGCTGATATTGCTGAGTTGTTTAATGGGAGAGATCATTAACAACAGCGCTGTGATAAATGAAACGAACCCTCCGGCAGAGGTTCCAGATTCGACTATGGATCGGTTCAAGGCGATGAAAATAATGAAAGCAACTGCCAAAGACGCAGCCAGGTGTGTCACTGGAGTCAAGGCAGAAGCTGGTAAGGCCTCCTTCATCATGCTGCGCCGAAAGCTTTCCGTCACTGCGTGGAACCTCTCTTGCTGCTGGTTTTGTGCGCCATAGATTTTGATTACTTTGCTCGCAGCTGTTGTTTCTTCTACCGTGTGCGCAACTGCACGCAAAGAGATAAGGCTAGCTTTACTGGCTTTGCGGATGCGCTTTCCAAAACTATGGATTAATACTCCAATCAGTGGCCCTACGGTGAGAGCGATTAACGTGAGTTTCCAATCCAAATACAACAAATACGCGAGCAACGCTAAGGCAGTGAGGCTTTCCCGAATGGCAGTAACTAAAACATGGGTGGCTGCAAGATTAATGTTGTCTACGTCATACAACAAGCGCGATATCCATTGCGATGCGGGTTGGGTTTGAAAAATATGCGTGGGGGCGTAGAGTAATTTATCAAACATCGCCCGGCGTAAATCAACAACCAAACGCGTTGATACCCATGTCATCAAATAGTTCGTCACAAACGACAAGACACCACGCAAAAAAAACAAACCCACAATACTTCCGGGAATGAGCCAAACGAGGCTAGCGTCTGCTGTACGAAAACCGCTGTCAAGCAGGTATTTCATGATCGCTGGGAAAACAGGCTCGGTGGACGCCGTAAGAACCATGCAGACCACAGCGATAGAGAACGCTTTCCAATAGGGCTTGATAAAGCCCAAAAGGCGCAGGTAAAGCGCCCGGTCGGCTTTAGTCATGCGGATTAGCTTTATTGAAAGTGATGAGGAAGGAGAAAATCAAATGCATGAAAGAGACAGGGGAATATAGATAAGAAAGCCCATTGTGTGACGTTCAACTTAGTCTATTCCATAAAACGCCACCATTGAATGGACAAAGTATTTAACTCACCACCGGAAACCGCGCTCTGCGCTCCAAGTCATCAAGGTCGATGTGGTTGCGCATGAACTGTTGGCTGGCATCGACGTGGGGTTGGTGGTCCCAGGAGGTGAGCTTGCCTTTGGCTAGGGCTTTGCCAACCAAGCGACGTCGGCGTTGGCTGGCTAAGACTTGGGCGTGTAGGGCTGGGAGATCCCAACGGTTGGCAACCTCTTCGTGAAAAGCGCGCGCAGTGTCTTCGTAAGCGGCTTGTTCGGCAAGGTTGTTTAACTCGTCGGGATCTTGGTCTAAGTTAAAAAGCATGCAGACGTCGTCTTGGCCGTAAATGAACTTCCACGGCCCGCGCCGGATCATGACCAGCGGCGTTTTGCTGCCTTCGGCCATGTATTCGCCAATGACTTCGTCGTGGCCTAAGTTGTCTGGAAGACCTTGAAGGTGCGCCACCAACGAGCGGCCGTCTAAATGCAGTTGCGGGTCCACCGAGCCGCCGGCAAGCTCAACAAATGTTGGCAAAAGATCAATGGTCGAGACGCTTTGCGATACCTTGTGCGGAGAAAACCGTCCGGGGGCGCAGACCACCAAAGGAACGCGGGCCGCCATTTCAAACCAGTGCATCTTGTACCAAAGCCCACGTTCGCCCAGCATGTCGCCGTGGTCGCCAGAGAAAACGATGATGGTGTCTTCCCTAAGCCCGCAGTCGTCCAAAGTTTTAAGAATCTCGCCAATCTTGGCGTCGACATAGCTGCAAGAGCCGAAGTAAGCGCGGCGGGCGCGGCGAATGGCCTCTTCGCTTACGGGCTTGTCCCACAGGTCTATCACTTTAAGCAAGCGCTTGGAGTGAGCGTCTTGCGCCGCCTGGGCGATGGGGTTGCGCGGCATAGGGATGTCGCTGTCTTGGTACAGGTTCCAAAACTCAGCGGGGATGGTGTAAGGGTCGTGGGGGTGCGTCATCGACACCGTCAAGCAAAACGGTTGTTCAGGCGTGTTGCGAACGTGGTCGTAGAGGTATTGGCGGGCCTTGAAAACGACTTCTTCGTCAAAGTCGAGTTGGTTGGTCCGAACCGAGGGCCCGGCTTGGAGCACCGACGCCATGTTGTGGTACCAGCTCGGGCGCACCTCGAGTTCGTCCCAGTTCACGGCCCAGCCGTAATCGGCTGGGTAAATATCACTCGTGAGCCGCTCTTCATACCCATGCAATTGGTCAGGGCCACAAAAATGCATTTTTCCAGACAGCGCCGTTCGATAACCTAGGTTGCGAAGGTAGTGGGCGTAGGTAGGAACGTCGGCAGCAAAGTCGGCCGCATTATCAAAGCCTCCGATTTGCGACGGCAACTGACCGCTG
Source organism: Comamonadaceae bacterium (assembly GCA_037133455.1). Lineage (GTDB taxonomy): Bacteria > Pseudomonadota > Gammaproteobacteria > Burkholderiales > Burkholderiaceae_C > Allorhodoferax. Next base: position 3,395 of record JBAXOC010000144.1, read on the forward strand.
ACCAAGCTAAACCGCGAGGGCGCGCACAAAGGGCTGTTGCAATAGGCCGAATCAAACGTGACCCCGGCGGCAGCCAGCGCAGACAAATGGGGCATCTTCACCACCGACTCTGGGTTGTACATGGGCAAAAGGGGCGCCGCCATTTGGTCGGCCATGATGAACAAAATGTGCGGGCGTTTAGAGGACATAGACTTGTTGCGAAGGTATTTAGGAAAGCTGACAGGTTAACAAAATTTGGGGATGAAAAGGCCTTGCGGTAGTCGCTTTGCGACTTGCATGGTCTGGTCTGCGTCGGGGGTAGACTGGTAGGAGTTTTCATCCAAGCCAAAAGGGAATCCGCAATGCACACAAAAACCATGCGCCACAGTGCCAGTATCTGGGACGGTGAAGTCGGCGAATCGAACTGTATCGACGTAGTGCACTGGGAGGGCGATATCACGCCGGAGCAATTGGCCAATGTCGCCAACCAAATGTCTGGCGAGTGGCACATGATTGACATGCAGCTCGACCCGGCCCACCCCTTGCACGGAAACGCGTACCACCTGCGCCGTTTGTCAGAAGACGAATACGAAGAGGCGGAGTACCAAAAGCGCAAGGCGGCGTTTGAAGCCCGATACGCCGGCAAGCGCGTGTGGGTCCACGGCTTTCATCTGGAGGTAGACGAGGCCGCAGGAACGGAACAACCGTTTTTCTACGACGTGATGTTCAGTACCCTTTTTATCACCCTGGGCGATATTGAAGCCCTGTGTGACAAGCATTACGGCGAAGGCGTGTGGGATGAGTACAGCTTGTACTTGGATGACAAGCTGCCTACGCCGCTCGAAATCGACTTCTAACCCTTAATCTCTAATCTCTAATTTTTACGCCATCAACGCCACGTTGCCACCTGCAGCCGTGGTGTTGACCGTCACAGTGCGCTCAGCGCAAAAGCGGTAAAGGTAGTGGGGGCCGCCCGCTTTGGGGCCGGTGCCGCTCTGGCCTTCGCCACCAAACGCTTGTACCCCGACAACTGCGCCAATCATGTTGCGATTGATATACACGTTGCCGATATGGGCGGCGTTGGCAAGCGCTTGGGCGCGGCTGTCAATGCGGGTTTGGATGCCTAGGGTGAGGCCAAAGCCCAGCGCGTTGATTTGCTCCACCACCGCCAAAGGATCACCGCTCCAGCGCACGATTTGTAAAACGGGGCCAAAAATTTCTGCGTTGACATCAGCGATGTTCTTGACTTCAAAGGCGTGGGGCGATA
>JBAXOC010000145.1:0-4639 GCA_037133455.1 Comamonadaceae bacterium
ATTCTGGTCTCACTCGACCAATACCTTAGACGCGCCCTTTGGCGGGGCAATGGAAAACCGGGTGCGGTTTACCTTGGAGGTGATCAAAGCCATTCGCGCCCGCGTCGGCAAGGAATTTATATTGGGCGTTCGCGGCGTTGCTGATGAAGTACGCCCTGGCGGCTTGACTGCCGATGAAGGTCTGGGCATTGCACGCTACTTAGCCAAGTCCGGCATGGTGGATTTTCTCAACATCATTCGTGGCCATATTGATACCGATGCGGGTCTTACTGATGTCATTCCCGTTCAAGGAATGCGCAGTGCGCCGCACTTGGATTTTGCGGGTGGCATTCGCCAGCAACTCGACATCCCTATTTTTCACGGCGCAAAAATCCAAGACGTCAACACCGCCCGCTTTGCAATTGAGTCGGGCAAGCTCGATATGGTCGGCATGACCCGCGCCCATATGGCTGACCCCCATATTGTGCGAAAAATTATGATCGGCAGAGAAGACACGATTCGCCCTTGCGTTGGTGCGAACTTTTGTTTAGACCGTATTTACCAAGGCGGTGAGGCCTACTGTATTCACAACCCGGCGACAGGGCGTGAACTGACCATGCCCCACGCTTTGGAAAAAGCTCCAAGCCCAAGAAAAATCGTTGTTATCGGCGCAGGGCCTGCGGGGCTTGAAGCGGCACGGGTGGCGTCAGAGCGCGGACACCACGTTGTGGTTTTAGAAGCTGCCTCCAAGCCCGGCGGACAAATTCGATTAACCGCACTAAGCCAGCGGCGCAAAGAGATGATCAGCATCATCGACTGGCGTATGGCCCGCTGTGAAGAACAAGGGGTTTCATTTCGATTCAATACATTGGCTGATCCATCCACCGTCTTGGCAGAAAAACCCGATGTCGTCATCATCGCCACGGGCGGCTTACCGCACACGGAGGTATTGAGCGCAGGCAACGAATTGGTAGTTTCGGCTTGGGACATTTTGAGTGGCGACGCCAAGCCCGGGAAACATGTTCTTTTGTACGACGATGCCGGAGACCACGCCGCCCTACAAGCCGCCGATGTGATCGCGCAGACTGGTGCCACCTTAGAAGTCATGACACCCGACCGCAGTTTCTCGCCGGAAGTCATGGCGATGAACTTGGTGCCTTATATGCGCAGTTTACAAAAACTAGACGTTACCTTCACTGTCACCTTCCGCCTTGAATCCGTAGAGCGCCATCCCACACAAAAGGGCAAGCTACTGGCCGTGTTGGGAAGTGACTACGGCGGCGTACGCAAAGAGCGCGTGGTGGACCAAGTCGTCGTGAACCACGGAACGCTGCCGCTGGAAGACCTGTACTTTGAGCTTAAGCCAATGTCCAGCAATGAAGGTGCAGTGAATTACACCGACTTGATTGCAGGCAAACCGCAGACCGTTCAATCCAACAAAAGCGGAAAGTTTCAACTCTTTCGTATTGGCGACGCGATTTCTGCACGCAACACGCATGCCGCTATCTACGATGCTTTACGGTTAACTAAAGACTTGTAATTTCTTAGAGTTCTTCATGGCCCTTGCAACCCGTTCATCATTCCAAGCGCTTTTCACGCCTTTGACGCTGCGCCACAAGACGCTTAAAAACCGCATCGTTTTTGGAGCGCATACGGCCAATATGGCGGTGGACGGTTTGCCCGGAGCCCGGCATTTGGGGTATTACCTGGAACGGGCCAAAGGCGGTACGGCGATGATTGTGGTGGAGCCAATTCCTATCCATCGCACCGCCGTGCTCACCCGGGGCAATATGCGCCACAGCGACGACGCGATCATTGCGCCGCTGAAGGTGATTACCGATGCCTGCCATGGCGAAGGCGTCGTCATGATTCAGCAGCTGTACTCTGCCGGACAGCACGGCGACTTTGATAACTCGTTTGAACCTTCGTGGTCTCCGTCAGGTCTGCCCTCTTACCATGACAGCGATGGAAGCCACGCCATGCAGGAGGCAGAAATCCAAGAACTCATCGACGGCTTTATTGCAGCCGCCGTGCGGGCGCAAAAGTCCGGCTTTGATGGGGTCGAGTTGTATGGGGCCTACAACGGTTTGATCGAACAATTTTGGCTGCCCTGGACCAACCGCCGAACCGACCGCTGGGGCGGAAGCTTAGAAAATCGCCTGCGATTCACCACGGAAATCATTCAAGGCATACGGCTTGCCATTGGCGCCGATTTCATCATCGGGCTAAACGCGAGCATCGATACCTCCACCCCTGTGGCCCTTCAAATCGATGCTTTGTGTGACATTGCAGCCTGGCTCGATCAACGAAAAATGATCGATTACATCAGCTGCGGCACTGGCGGGTACTTTAATTTTCCGGAGTTGATGCCCACCTTCCAATTTGCAGACAAGCTGGGCGCGCCTTTGGCAGAGGCTTTGAAAAAAGTTGTTCAACACGCGCGCGTGCAGGCCGAAAGCCACATTCGTACGCCCGAAGGCGCAAACACCACCATCGCCTCCGGCCAAGCCGACATGGTCAGCATTGTGCGAGGACAAATTGCCGATCCGCACTTGGCCAACAAAGCCCGCGATGGCCGACCTGAGGACGTTCGGGGTTGTATTTCTTGCAATCAAATGTGCTGGGGGAGGCGCTCCCGCGACTATTGGATTTCATGCCTCGTCAACCCATCCGCTGGCCGCGAGTTTGAATGGGGCGGCGACCGGTTCACCTTTTCAAAAAATAAAAAAACGATTCTTGTCATTGGCGCAGGGCCTGCAGGGTTAGAGACTGCCCGCGTCGCAGCCGAACGAGGCCATCGTGTAACCTTGGTTGAAGCAACACCCCAACTCGGTGGCGCATTTCGCTTGGCAGGCCTGCAACCCCGACGCGGGCAAATACTCGAACTCCTCGATTGGTACGAGCGCCAATTAACCCAGCTCGGGGTCACTATCGAACGCAATACTCCACTCGATGCTTTAGAGGTTCAAACACTCCAAAAATCTTTAGCCGCCGATGAAGTGGTGATTACCACCGGATCACAACCCACCGGAACGGGCTTCCAACGCCAACTTCCAGCGCAAGACAAGTTGCCAGGCATCGAACTGCCGAACGTTTTTTCAATTGAGGATGTGATGAATCGCTTAGCGCTGCCGGGTAAACAAGTCGTCTTGCTCGATGACACAGGCGACTGGCGCGGCGGAGGAACCGCCTGGCATCTGGCAGAACTCGGGCACACCGTCACGATCATCACCTCGTGGCCTATGGTCGGATTTTGGATCCAACGCACCGCTGGCGACGCCCCACTTCGAAGCCGCTTACAGCGCCTTGGCGCTCGATGGTTTACCGAATCAGCCCTCACGCAATGGACGGCTCAAGGCGGCACCCTGCGCAACCTGCTCACAGGTGAGGAAACGTGGATTGACGCCGATGCACTAGTGCTTGCCACCACCAATGACCCCGACACCCAGCTGGCACATGAACTCAACGAAGCCGGACTTCCCAGCCACCAAGCTGGTGATAACGTCGCCGCTCGCTTAGCGGTGCATGCGATTTATGAGGGACGGGTTTTAGGAATGCGGTTGTAGTTGCATTCACATATCAATACGGTACTGCTGCTGTGTCAACGCCGTTTTGTACCAGCCCCAAGCTTCCTCAAAGGCTTTCCACTCCAAATCAACTGCAACATCTTTTGGTAAATCAGCGCCATTCAAAAAAGGTGTGGCCCGGTCGATGCCAAAGCAATAGCTTTGAGGCACATGGTGCGACTTGAGTGGGGCGGCGTAGCCCCACACGTTTTCAAAACAAAACCTGCGCAAACCGCTCTCATACAGCCGGTGGGTTTGCTCCATGATGGGTAAGCGCCCCTGACCCATAGGAACGCCTTGCACCCACAAATTTCCCCATGCATGGTCAGGGCCGACGACGACCACGTGGTCTTTGACGTGCACGGTGCTCACAAAAGGCGCCATCGCTTCTAAAGCTTCGAGGGGTTCCTCGCCCACCATCTGCGAGTTGCCGTAGTCATAGAGTGCGCGAACCAGCGGGTGATTGACTTGGCTCAAAATATCAGCAATCACTTCACCCTGAAAGTCTTCGTGATTTTCAAAAACAAGCTTGATGCCAGTCCGCTCTAACGTAGGAATCGCCCCGCGCAAGTCTTCGACCGTTTGGGTAATCTGACTTTGCAAAGGCGGTGGGTATTTTGTGTACACCCGCAAACACTCGGCGTTGACTTTGCCTGCAACGTCGAGCATCTTTAATAAATTCTCTAAGCGTGTGTCACTGGTATCAATTTCACAGCGCATGCCGCTTTCAACAAGTGCATCTTTCACTTTCTCAAAATGGGCATCCGTCGTGCCGCCCAGATCGCGGTATCCAGGGCCATTGGCTGAGATATTGACGCCCGTAAAGCCTTGCGCTTGAGCCAGGGCAATAAAACTAAACACATCAAAATCAGTGCGGTACTTGAATTGAAACCGCAGACTAAAGCTATGGATGTGCATTTCAATAGCTTTCACGTTGTCCTCGCGATTGGAAGTGTGTATTGGCATCATTTATTTTCAAGCAAGTGATTGAGGCAATCCAACTCCGCACTTAAGGCTTGGCTATAAAGCGCAGCGACCGCTGGCTGCGACGCTTGGAGATGCGTGATTCGGTAAGCGCAATACGCTGCGAATCG
>JBAXOC010000146.1:0-4599 GCA_037133455.1 Comamonadaceae bacterium
GTATTGGTGAGCCCCGCCACGCAACTCCGGCTTTGATCAAACAAGCCTTTAGCGACGCGGTCCTGGGCTCGGGCTTGTCGGCTTATCCTGCAACTGCAGGTGAGGCCGCTTTGCGCGAGGCTATGGCGCAGTGGGCGCACCGTCGCTACGGCTTGAACCTCAACGCAGCCACTCAAATTTTGCCGATCAACGGTTCCCGCGAAGCGCTGTTTGCTTTTGCGCAAACCATCGTTTCCCCAAAAGCTGGCGCAGAGAAGCCCTGGGTGGTCTGCCCCAATCCTTTCTACCAAATTTACGAAGGTGCTGCGCTGCTTAGTGGCGGCGCGCCCTATTTCGTTCACTCCGACCCCAAGCGCAACTTTGCCCAAGACTGGGACAGCGTTCCTGAATCAGTGTGGGCCCAAACGCAATTGCTGTTTGTCTGCTCGCCGGGCAACCCCGCTGGCGCAGTCATGCCGCTGCAAGAATGGAAAAAACTTTTTGATCTGAGCGACCGCTTTGGTTTCGTGATTGCCTCTGACGAGTGTTACAGCGAAATTTACTTTCGCGAAGAAGCGCCTTTGGGTGGGTTGGAAGCAGCGGCACAACTCGGCCGCCACGATTTCAAAAACCTCGTGAGCTTTACGAGTTTGTCCAAGCGCAGCAATGTGCCCGGTATGCGCAGTGGCTTTTGCGCAGGCGACGCCGCCCTCATCAAACCGTTTTTGCTCTACCGCACCTACCACGGCAGCGCCATGAGCCCGGTGGTTCAAACGGCCAGTATTGCCGCTTGGAACGACGAGGCCCACGTGGTTGACAACCGCAGGATGTACCGCGAAAAGTTTGCGAAAGTCACGCCCATGTTGGCAAAGGTGATGGACGTGGCTTTGCCTGACGCAGGTTTTTATTTGTGGGCCGCCGTAGAAGGCAGCGACGAAGACTTCGCCCGCGATCTTTACGCTGCCTACAATGTGACGGTTTTGCCGGGGAGTTATCTGGCGCGAGAAGCGCGTGGACACAACCCTGGCGCCCACCGAATTCGGATGGCGCTGGTTGCGCACACCGATGAATGTATTGAAGCTGCTACGCGCATCGTGCAGTTTGTGCAGTCCCGGCACTGATTTTTGTATCTTAGTTAAACCCCTCCTTTGAAAGAGCAGCGCATGAGCCAACAATTGCAAACGATCCTTGATGCCGCGTGGGAAGACCGCGCCAATATTTCTATCCAATCCGCACCCAAAGAAGTTGCTGACGCAGTCGAGCACGTGATCGCCCAGTTGAACAACGGCACCTTGCGCGTTGCTACCCGCGACGGCGTGGGCCAATGGACAACCCACCAGTGGATCAAGAAAGCCGTGTTGCTGTCGTTTCGTTTAAAAGACAACCGTGTCATGAAATCGGGCGACTTAACGTTCTATGACAAAGTGGACACCAAATTTGGCCACATGACGGAAGCAGAACTCAAGGCCTCAGGCGTTCGTGTGGTACCTCCCGCCGTAGCGCGTCGCGGAAGCTTCGTAGCCGCTGGCGCAATTTTGATGCCCTCTTACGTCAACATTGGCGCGTATGTCGATTCCGGCACGATGGTGGACACTTGGGCTACCGTGGGTTCTTGCGCACAAATTGGTAAGAACGTTCACTTGTCAGGCGGCGTTGGCATTGGCGGCGTGTTGGAGCCGATGCAAGCCGGCCCGACCATTATTGAAGACAACTGTTTTATCGGCGCTCGCTCGGAAGTAGTTGAAGGCGTGATCATTGAAGAGAACTCGGTGCTCGGCATGGGTGTTTTCATCGGCCAAAGCACTCCCATTTTTGACCGCGCTACAGGAGAAATTTCTTACGGACGCGTTACCAGCGGCTCCGTCGTTGTGAGCGGTAATATTCCTAAAGTAGCGGCCAACGGCGCACCATTTAGCATGTACGCAGCCATCGTAGTTAAACGCGTGGACGCACAGACCCGCTCCAAGACCAGCATCAACGACTTGTTGCGCGACTAATCTTGATGTCTCGCACCCTCCAGCTCACCGAGCAACTCCTCTCGCGCCCTTCGGTGACTCCCGAGGACGCGGGCTGCTTGGACATCATCACCGCGCGACTTACGCCGCTGGGTTTTGAATGTGAGCGGATCGACAGTGGGCCCGATACGTTTCGGGTGAGCAACCTGTGGGCGATTAAACGCAGCGCACACGCAGGCGCAAAAACGCTGGTGTTCGCAGGCCACACCGATGTGGTGCCAACCGGTCCCGTAGCCCAATGGACCAGCGACCCTTTTATCCCCACCCACCGCGACGGTAAATTGTTTGGCCGAGGCGCCAGTGATATGAAAGCGTCACTGGCAGCGATGGTGGTGGCGTGTGAAGAGTTTGCTGCGGCTCAGCCTTCTGCATCTATCAACATTGCCTTCTTACTCACCAGTGACGAAGAAGGCCCAGCGCTAGACGGAACAGTCAAAGTCTGCGAAGCCCTCACCGCCCGCGGCGAAACGCTGGACTGGTGCATTGTGGGCGAGCCCACTTCGGTCGAAAAAACCGGCGACATGATCAAAAACGGCAGGCGTGGAACCATGAGCGGCAAGCTCACGGTCAAAGGCATCCAAGGCCATATCGCCTACCCGCATTTAGCAAAAAATCCGATTCATTTGTTAGCCCCGGCCTTGGCAGATTTGGTGGCGATTGAGTGGGACAAAGGCAACGAATTCTTTCCGCCCACGAGCTGGCAGGTCAGTAATGTGCATGGAGGAACGGGCGCGAGCAATGTGATTCCGGGGCATTTGGTTCTGGACTTTAACTTTCGGTTTTCTACCGAATCCACACCAGCGTCTTTGCAAGAGCGGCTGATTGCTGTTCTCAAAAAACACGCTTTGGAATACGAGTTGGTCTGGACGATTGGCGGCCTGCCTTTTCTGACCACGCCAGGCGTGTTGGTCGAAGCAGTTCGCGGCGCTATTTTGGAAGAGACTGGGCTGCAAACGCAGCTGTCCACCACCGGCGGAACCAGCGACGGCCGCTTTATTGCGCAGATTTGTACGCAAGTCGTTGAAGTCGGCCCGCCCAACGCCACCATTCACAAACTTAATGAACATGTCAGCGTCGCTGATATTGAACCGCTTAAAAATATTTACCGCCGTGTGCTGGAAAATTTAAATCGCACTTTGGTATAAAACCATGCAAAACACGGAATTAAATCCGTAAAATACATGGATGTTCAGTCGCCACCTGTCCCCGCACCTTGAAGCCGCATTAGCTGACTATCCAGCTGTGGTGCTCTTGGGTGCGCGTCAAGTAGGCAAGACAACGCTGGCTCGCAAAATTGGGGATGGCAAAGAGCCCCATTGCATATATCTTGATCTTGAACGCCCCAGCGATCTACAAAAACTCACCGATCCCGAAGCCTATTTGTCTCTCCACCCAGACAAACTCGTCATCTTGGACGAAGTGCAGCACATGCCCGAGTTGTTTCCCGTATTGCGCAGCTTGATCGATGAAGGCCGCCGTGCGGGCATAGAAACGGGCCGTTTTTTGCTTTTGGGTTCAGCCAGTGGCGAGCTGTTGCGCCAATCAGGCGAAAGCCTCGCTGGCCGTGTGGCATATCTAGAGCTAAGCCCCTTGCATTGGCTTGAAGTTGACGCCGAACACCAAGGCGCGCTGTGGTTGCGGGGTGGTTTTCCGGCTAGCCTGTTGGCCACGAGTACGGCCAAGAGTTTGGCGTGGCGACAAAACCTCATCACCACCTATTTAGAGCGCGATTTGCCAAGCTATGGCGCTCGCCTGCCTGCGCAAACCTTGCGGCGTTTGTGGACCATGTTGGCACACAAACAAGGGGGTTTGCTAGACGTTTCGCAACTCGCCAAAGGCTTGGTGATTGATGCTAAAACTGTGCACAGGTATTTAGACATGCTGTGCGACTTAATGTTGTTGCGTCAGCTCATGCCCTGGCACAGCAATGTGGGCAAGCGTTTGGTCAAGTCGCCCAAGGTGTATGTACGCGACAGCGGCTTGTTGCACGCCTTACTAGGCTTAACCACGCTTGACGATGTACTTGCCCACCCCGTAATGGGCAACAGCTGGGAGGGCTTTGCTATCGAAACATTGCTCACAGCCTGCTCAAAAGTTACGCAGCACGGTTATTACCGCACCAGCAACGGCGCAGAGATCGACTTGGTCATTGACATTCCAGGTGATGGGCTGTGGGCCATCGAAATCAAAAAAAGCCCTCACGCTAAACCGCGAAAAGGCTTTTACACCGCATGCCAAGACTTGCAGCCTACGCAGCGATTTTTGGTACACAACGGCCCCGATGGCGAGCCCTACCCCGTGGGTGACGGCGTCCAAGCCATTGGGCTCGGTGCATTGGCAACATTGCTACAACAAAAACAATGAAACTCTCCTCCCTCATTCAGCAAAGCGCTGAACAACTCACCCAAGCCCAAGTCGCCTTCGGCCACGGCACCACCAACGCTGCCGACGAAGCCGCCTGGTTGGTGCTGTGGGCACTGGGTTTGCCACTTGACACCGATGTGTCTGATGACGCGTTCAATGCCGAACTCACATCAGGGCAAGTAGCCACAGTGCAATCGCTTATTGCCCAGCGCATCAGCAGCCGCAAGCCAGCGGCCTACCT
>JBAXOC010000147.1:0-4597 GCA_037133455.1 Comamonadaceae bacterium
ACGGTTTGTAAATTGTTCGAACGACTTGGAATCAGTTCGAAATAGTCTTGGCGGAGAGGGAGGGATTCGAACCCTCGGTAGGGTCGCCCCTACGCCTGATTTCGAGTCAGGTACATTCGACCACTCTGCCACCTCTCCTAGGTCCGCATCGCATTGGCGAAGCCTGAATTCTATCAGGCGCTTAATTGCGTTAGGCCGCCCATGTAAGGCCGCAGCGCCTCTGGGATAGTGACGGAGCCGTCGGCATTTTGGTAGTTTTCTAGTACTGCGACCAAGGTTCTGCCAACTGCAAGGCCCGAGCCGTTCAAGGTATGGACCCACTCATTTTTTCCTTGTGCGTTTTTGAAGCGGGCCTGTAAACGGCGCGCCTGGAAGGCTTCACAGTTAGAGACTGAGCTGATTTCGCGATAGGTGTTTTGTGCGGGGAGCCACACTTCGAGGTCATAGGTCTTGGCTGCCCCAAAACCCATGTCCCCCGTACACAAGCTCATGACTCGGTAAGGCAGGCCCAGCTTTTGCAAAATAGCCTCTGCGTGGGTTGTCATGGCCTCTAAGGCTTCGTAACTTTTGTCGGGGTGAACGATTTGAACCATCTCGACTTTGTCAAACTGGTGCTGGCGAATCAGTCCTCGGGTATCGCGCCCGTAAGAGCCTGCTTCAGAGCGAAAACACGCGGTATGGGCGGTGAGTTTGATGGGCAGTTCGTTTTCATTGACGATGACGTCGCGAACAAAATTAGTCAGCGTTACTTCGCTGGTTGGAATCAAATACAAGGCGGCGTTGTCAGTAGCTTGCGCTTCTTGGCCGCCTTTTTTAGCCGCAAAGAGATCTTCTTCAAACTTGGGTAACTGGCCGGTACCGCGCAGGGTTTCCGCGTTCACGATATAGGGCGTGTAGCACTCGGTATAGCCATGCTCTTGGGTTTGAACGTCCAACATGAACTGCGCTAAGGCGCGGTGAAGGCGGGCGACTGGCCCTTTCATCACGGTAAAACGCGCTCCGCTGAGTTTGACGCCCATATCAAAGTCAAGCCCAAGCGGTGTGCCCACGTCCACATGGTCTTTGATCTCAAAGTCCATCGCTTTTGGCGTACCCCAACTACGGGCAATCACGTTGCCATGTTCGTCGGCGCCACGCGGAACGCTGCTGTGCGGCAGGTTGGGAACGACGGACAGCATGGCGAGTAAATCCGTTTGGATTTGCTCAAGACGCGCGGCCGATGCATCCAACTCGCCTTTGATGTCGGCGGTTTGGGCCATCACGGCATCCACTTCGGCCTGTGCCGCTGCGCCTTTGGCTTTGAGCTGGCCGATTTGTTTGCTCAACGTATTACGCTTAGCTTGAATTTCTTCGGTGCGAGTTTGAATGGTTTTACGCTCCGCTTCCAAAGCTGTAAACGCATCCACATTCAAAAAAGCCTGAGGGGATTTGCGAGTTTCCAAAAGCGCGACAGCGGAGTCGAGGTCTTTGCGCAGTAGGTTGATATCTAACATAGTGAGGGGAATTTCTGTATTGACAAAAGCAGTGGAGAAACCATTTTAGGGCGCGGGCTCGGCGTCAAGCTTGAGGCCTTTGGGCAGCGGGAACTTGATGGTTTCTAAAACGCCGTCCATGGTTCGAACAGACACAGCGCCCATCGCCCGCAAGCGGCTAATCACCGCTTGCACTAATACATCAGGCGCAGACGCGCCTGCTGTCAACCCTACGCGAGGGCGTCCTTCAAACCAATGCGCTTCGAGTTCTTCTGCGCTATCAACCATGTAACTGACCGTACCGAGTTTTTCAGCGACTTCGCGAAGGCGGTTGCTGTTGGAGCTGGTGGGGCTGCCAACGACGATAACGATATCTACCTGTGAACTCATGACCTTGACTGCGTCTTGGCGGTTTTGTGTGGCGTAGCAAATATCTTGTTGCTTGGGCGAGTGAACGCTTGGGAAGCGGGCTTTTACAGCGTTTGCGATCTCTGAAGCGTCGTCCATACTCAGCGTGGTTTGGGTCACGAGCGCTAACTTGTGGGTTTGCAAAGGCTGAATTTTTGCAACATCTGCAACGTCTTCGACTAAATGAATGCCGCTGTCTAACTGGCCCATGGTTCCTTCAACCTCAGGGTGGCCTTTGTGGCCGATCATGATGAACTCAAAGCCTTCTTTATGGAGTTTGGCAATCTCTACGTGAACCTTAGAGACCAAAGGGCAGGTGGCATCGAAGATTTGAAAACCCCGAATTTCAGCCTCGATTTGAATGGCTTTGCTCACACCGTGCGCCGAGAAAACCAAGGTCGCGCCCGGGGGAACGTCGTCTAATTCCTCAATAAAAATCGCTCCCTTAGATTTCAAATCTTCCACGACAAACGTGTTGTGAACAATTTCATGGCGAACATAAATGGGCGAGCCAAATTTGGTGAGGGCGCGCTCGACGATCTCAATCGCCCGGTCTACGCCAGCACAAAATCCGCGCGGCTCGGCCAATAAAATATCGCTGCCTTGTAATACGGGATTTGTCATAAAACGCCAATCAATTGAACCTCGAAACTGACGGGATGCCCAGCCAGCGGGTGGTTAAAGTCAAACAAAATAGCATCACCCTCCTCGCCCTTTTTCACCTCAAGCACGGTGCCGGCATAAGTGCTTAGGCCGTCGGGCGTAGGAAACTGAACCACATCACCCACATGGTGTTTTTCTTGGGGATCGCCAATCTCTTTGAGCAACTTAGCGCCGACCCACTGCTGCATATCGGGGTTGCGTTGGCCAAAGGCTGCGCCTGGGGGCAATTCAAACGTGGTGTGAACCCCCTCCTCTAAGCCCATCAAACAACTCTCGATGGCTGGCGACAACTCACCGACTCCCAAGCTCAGCGTTGCCGGTTTTTCACCAAAGGTATTGATGATGTCGCCTCGCGGCCCCGAGAGGCGGTAATGCAAGGTTAAAAAGGAACCAGCTTGAACAATGGACGGGGGAGTGGTCATAAAAGTCTCGATAAACTGGCTCTATTGTAGAAACTTGAGATATGCCGCTTAAAGACCTTCCACTAGATGCCCAACCCCGCGAAAAACTACTCGCGCGTGGGCCAGGTGCGCTCAGTGACGCTGAGCTGTTAGCTATTTTGTTGCGCACGGGGATTGCAGGCAAAGGGGTATTGCAAATGGCCGATGAGTTGCTTCAGTTACCCGGTAAAACTGCGAATGGATTTGGGGGCATTGCGGGTCTGCTTCACGCGACAGCCGATGATTTAAAGCGTGTCAAGGGCTTGGGGCCCGCCAAACGCGCCGAAATTGTGGCGGTGTTGGAACTCGCTCGCCGGGCCATTGCGCAACGCTTACAAGAGCGCACAGTTTTTGATTCGCCCGGAGCCGTAAAACAGTATTTGCAATTGCATTTAGCAGCACGCCCCCACGAGGTTTTTTGCGTTTTGTTTTTAGATGTACAAAACCGCCTGTTGGAGATGGAAGAATTGTTCCGAGGCACCTTGAGCCAGACCAGCGTGTACCCTCGCGAAGTGGTTAAACGCGCCCTGCACCATGGCGCTGCGGCCGTGGTTCTAGCGCACAACCACCCCAGCGGCTCTGTCCAACCCTCGCGGGCCGACGAAGCACTTACACAAACGCTCAAGGCGGCGCTCGCTTTGGTTGACGTTCGGGTGTTAGACCACATCATCATTGGCCAAGGCGAAACGCTTTCTATGGCCGAGCGGGGATTGGTTTAATGGGAACGCTGTCTGATCTCAAGCGCATTAAAAAAGAAATTGATGCACACACCGCCAAGGAGGCGCAAGCCAAAGCTGAGCGTGATTTAAAAGCCAAACGACTTGCTGCGCAAAAAAACCTGTTTCAGACTGCCGTTGGCAAAGTCAAACGGATGCCAGAAGCTGCTGTCGTTGACCTTAAACCTACCCCACCCCAACCTGCGCCCCTTCAGCATCAGCGCGATGAGGCTGCAGCGCTTCAAGAATCGCTGAGCGACGAAGTCGATGTCAGCTCTTTGTTAGATACCGATGACCATTTGAGTTTTCGCCGTCCGGGGGTGGGTATTGATGTGGCGCAAAAACTTCGCAAAGGCAAGTGGAGTATTCAACGCCAAATAGACTTGCATGGCCTGCGCAGCGATGAAGCGCGAGAGGCTTTGGGGAGCTTTATCCGCGAGTCACACAAGCAAGGGATTCGCTGTGTCCGCGTGGTACACGGCAAGGGCCTAGGCTCCCCCGGGAAAACGCCGGTACTTAAAGACAAAGTTCACCGCTGGCTGGTACAAAAAGCCGAGGTCGTGGCCTTTGTTCAAGCGCAACCCGCCCAGGGTGGGGCGGGGGCGTTGGTCGTCTTACTGCAGCCCGTGCGTTTAGGCAGCCTGGGTTAAAAGGGTTTACTTGGACGCGTTAGGAAAAAAGAGCTGTTGGCCCTCGATTTTGTAAGCCGCGATGTTGGCTTGGCCTTCATTTGAAATTACCCAATCGACAAACTTTTGCGCCAAAGCCGCTTTGACATGAGGATGCTTAGCAGGATTAACCACCATGACACCGTATTGGTTGAACAAGCGGTTATCGCCTTCAACCAAAATTTGCAGGTCACCTCGGTTTTTGAAACTCAACCAGGTGGCGCGGTCGG
>JBAXOC010000148.1:0-4588 GCA_037133455.1 Comamonadaceae bacterium
CTGCGTGTCCGCCGCCCACTGCGGCACCAGGAACGGTCAGGCCCCACGTGCGCGGCAAGGCCAAGTAATTTGCGGCGTCGCACAAAGCGACGGTTAGCGCGATGCCTTTGCCGGTTTGTAATTGTTGTAAGCGCGCTTGCAACACCGCTTCACTGGCCATCAAGGACCCGCCCATATCGGCGTACACAGTGGGTGGGAGTTCCATGCCCTGAATCAGGTCGCTTTCAGCTAAATAGGTGAGGTCGTGGCCCGGTTCCTCAGCGCGCTCTCCGCTCGCTCCAAAAATTTGGACCAAGGACAGGTGAGGGTGTTGGCGGTGCAATGTCTTCCAGTCGAGCCCGAGTTTGACCATGGCCGAGGGGCGAAACGACGTTAGCAACACGTCGGCTTTTGCCAGCGTTTGGTGCAGTTTCTTTTGTCCTTTTTCAGACTTTAAGTCGAGACTTGCGATTTTGATGCCTTGGTGCAAAACGCCATAGGCTGCGGGGTTGTACATGCCCATGGGGTCACCCGAGCTGCCTTTCGGGGCGCTCGCAGGTGCGGGCGGTTCGAGCTTGGTGCAGTGGGCGCCCATGGCGTGTAAGCGCATCATGGCAGCAGGCCCGGGCAGGTTCAATGCCAAGCTCACAATGCGAACGCCTTTAAGTGGGCGAAGGGGTTTGGCGGGGGAAAGAGAGTTTGTCATGCGCAGGCTTTGTCGAGGGGTCTAAAAATTAAGGCTTGATGATAGAGGCAATAATGGGGCCCTTTGCATAGGACGCAACCTTGACCGCAGCACCCCACAATGACGACCTGTTTCCCGAGTTGCGGGTGGATCCCGTCCTTCCCCAAAAAAAGAAGTCCCGTATTGTGAAGACCCAAGCGCCTTTGATTCTCCCCAACCTCAACGATTTAGAAGCCTTGGCGCAAACGCTCCAAGCCGATCCTGATTTTCGGGTCATGCGCCGCTTGAAGCCGCGTTTACATTGGCCTGCTGCGGGCGCAGCCAGCGTGACGCGGGTGCTGGTGTTAGACACCGAAACGACTGGGCTGGACCCCTCGCGTGAAAAAATCATTGAGCTGGCTTTGTTGCGGGTGGATATAGATAACGCCTCTGGCTTGCCTGTGGGCGAGGTGCTTGTGTTTGATGAACTCGAAGACCCCGGTATTCCCATTCCAGCCCAAATCACCGACATCACTGGCATTACAGACGCCGACGTCAAGGGCAAGCAGCTCGATGAAGCGCGCATCGCGCAGATGCTTGACGGCGTCGATGTCATCATCGCCCACAACGCTGGGTTTGATCGCCCGTTTTGTGAATTGCGCTTGCCTTTGTTCAAAGAATTCGCTTGGGCCTGTTCGTTTGCAGATATTGACTGGAAAGCCCAAGGCAGAAGTTCCAGCAAGCTCGAAATGCTGGCCCACGGCTTGGGTCTTTTTTACGATGCGCACCGTGCAGAAATGGACTGCCATGCATTGATCGCGGTTTTGGCCGCACCCCTGCCAAAGGCGGCATCCACCGGTTTTGCAGCGCTGCTGGCTACTGCAAAAAATCCATCATTCCGGTTGCAAGCCACCCAAGCGCCGTTTGAAGCCAAAGACAAACTCAAACAGCGCGGCTACCGCTGGAATGGAGACCAAAAAGTCTGGCACACCCGTTTAAGCGACGAAGCTGCAGTGCAAGCCGAATGCGAGTGGCTCAGAGCAAATGTGTACGGTAGCCGTAACGCAATAGTCGACTTGGAAAAGATGGACGCCACCGTCAAGTACTCCGCGCGCAGCGGATTGCGATTGCAACAGGCGCTGTGATGCAGCTTCTTGGTGTTCAGGTGGGACAAGCCCGCAAAGTGATGATGCAAGGTCGCAGCATTTTGACTGCGATGCACAAAACGGCTTTGACCGAAGCCGCTGCTGTGTGCCCCTTGGGATTAGAAGCGGATGAACAAGCCGATCCGTCGGTGCATGGCGGCTTAGAAAAAGCGGTGTATGCCTACCCAGTAGAACATTACGATTTTTGGCGCAAGGCCCGAGAGGCCGAAGGCCTGGGCGGTATTGACACTGCGCTTGCTTACGGCTCCTTGGGCGAAAACTTAACGCTTTCAGGCGTCTTGGAAACCGATGTGTGGGTAGGCGATGTGTTGCGCTTTGAAAGCTGCGCCTTGCGGGTTACGCAGCCGCGCGAACCTTGTTTTAAATTTAACGTCGCGATGGGCTACAACACGGCGGCCAAAGCGATGGCGCTCAGCGGCTTTTGCGGGTTTTATTTAGCGGTGGATGTTCCCGGTACGTTGCAAGCGGGGGAGACGTTTACTTTGGTTCCCGGCCCGCGCCGCGCCAGTATTCCCGAACGATTTGCCGCCAAGATGTTCAAGCACCTGCGCTAGTAGCCGTTGTCTCTTAGCTTCAGGTTTTGGTGACGTTGCACTCGCGGCGTAAGAGGGCCAAGGCATCGTGTAAAGCGTAGTCTGCGTCGCTTTCAAGCGTATCGCGTCCTTCTTCTACAAACGATTCCCACATCTGCGCGTAGTCGGCTTGAAACTGCGCAGGCGCATTGGTTTGGATAAATTGCGTTGCCAACTCAGGCTTGAAGCCGGACTTCCGGATTTTTCGAATCAACGCTGCAGCCGACTTCTCGCTAATCAATGTTTTTGGCGTAGAGCCTGCGGCCAATCCTAAAAACAGCGTGAGCAAAGAGCCTTCGTCGTCATGCCCGCCAGTAGCCTTGTCCCACGCAGCAGACACCTCACGCTCGTATTCTTCTACTTCAGCGAGCCCGTCATCCAGCCAGAAATAGCGGCCAATGAATGCGGGGGTTTGGTTAAACAGTTTTTTGACGCTGACCGAGCCGTCTATTATTTTTGGCCAATCGCTGCGCACGGAATCTACCAACGCAAGGGCTGCCGTTTGCAGTTCTTCAGGGAAAGCAGAGGGCAGGGCGAAGGCGGGTGGCTTTGTAGCGCCAGATTTTTTCCTCAAGCTTTCGATGCGCTTTTGAAAGCGAACCCAATCAGGCGCATCCGTTGGTTTGCCCGTACTTGAACCCATGACGAGCGCAGTGCGAATCACCGCCTCCGCATCTTTGCCTTCGTCGTCAAGTGTGTCCACATCAAGCCCCCACTCTTGGGCAAACCAAATCGCTGCATCCATCACCTGGGCCACCAATTGGCGCTTGGCAAGTTCAGCGTTGAATTCGTCTAGAGATCTGAGCGTCCAGCGTTCCAAGATCGGAATCTGCTCGTCGCGAAATCCGCGCCCTTCGTGCATCCCAAAGTGCGTGCTCTGCGGCAAAGCCAACATCGCTTTGAGCATATCGGAGCCGCCTTTAGAGCGAGAAAGCAAACTGTTCTCCCTCAGTTGAAGGGCGGCGTGGTGTAGGTCTGCTGCGCTGCTGCGCTCTAAATACAAGCTCACCAGGTTCACCATTCGCAGTCTGGCTGTTTCCAGTTCGGGGCGTAAATATTCAGTCCCAAAATACCGCGCAATCTGCACCATGCCTTTGGGCGCTTCGGTGCGTATTGCTTGAAGCTTGGCGCCATCAATTAGCCCGTGTTGAATGCCGTAGCGCAGCGCCTTTTCAAAAAAAGGACGGTTCTCAAAAAGCGCAATTTCTGAGTTGAGATTCACCATAACGACTAAATGGCGGACTCTTCGTCGGCGTCTAAGGCCGCTGGCGTGGCCTTGCCGCGGTCGGTGTCGCCAGTTTCTACTTTGCCGTCGTCTTCTTCCTGATCGGCCTCTTCGCCTCGGCCCATGTCATGGGCGCGGGCCTTAGCCCGCAAGACCAAAAGCATCTCAATGAACAAATCTGGGCACTCGTAACGCAAGGTAAAGGCCAATTGCATCCAATCTTGGTCAGCTACTTCGTCCTCGTCTAAGCGGGGTTTGGCGTAGGCGTTGGCATACAGCTCGGTTTCCGTGAGCATCTCGCCATCGTCTTCAACCGTATCAAACAAACCCGTTCTGGCAAACGCCTCCACCCGGCTCCAGCGTTCTGCAAAGTAGTCTGCCAAGGCTTCGCTACCACCTTCGAGATCACCAATCGCGGTCAAAAATTCAACCGGGTTGGCCCCAGATCGAAAAATCACCGAATTGACCATGCCGCGCAAATGCGTGCGCGAGAGGTCTTTGTATTGTTTTTCAATCACCACCGCGCGTGCAAACTGCTCCGGCGAAACCAGCAGGTTGACCACCGACTCTTTCGAAGTGTCGTACTCCCGAATCACCGCCAAGATATCTTTTGCAGGAAGCTGTTCCAGAACCAGCATCAAGGCGCTGTCGCCCTCGGCATCGGCTAACTCAACCAAGGCGGATTCGGCGCCCACGATATCGCCCGCTGCAATCAGGCTTTGGGTTTTAGTTATGAGGGCGAGGTGCGTGTTCATAGGAGTGTCTTTCACGTGCATTATTCTTTGCGGTCAAAGCCTTGTTCAACCATCCAATCGTTACCCGCTTCTTCGCGGGCACGGGCTTCTTTTTCTTCTTCTGCATCCGCGCCGTGGCCGGAGTTTTCATCACCGTCCTCGGAATCTTCGTCCTCGCTCTCATGCGCGGGAGCGTGGCTCGGTTTGGCAAACAAATACTCCAAACCCGCCGCCACCGTCAACAACCA
>JBAXOC010000149.1:0-4556 GCA_037133455.1 Comamonadaceae bacterium
CGGCCATGCAGTTTTTCGATGGCGTTCTCAATCGGCAAACCGTGGCAGTCCCAGCCCGGGATGTATTGCGCATCAAAGCCCGCGAGCTGCTTGGACTTGACGATCATGTCTTTGAGCACTTTGTTCAGCGCGTGGCCGATGTGCAGTTTGCCGTTGGCGTAGGGCGGGCCGTCGTGCAACACAAACAGCGGTGCGCCTTGGCGGGCCACACGCAGTTTTTTGTACAAGCCTTGCTCGTTCCATTGCTTGGCCCAAGCGGGTTCGCGTTTGGGCAAGTCACCCCGCATGGGGAACGGAGTATCTGGAAGGTTCAGCGTACTGCGGTAATCAACTTTTTCGGTCATAGGAATTTGCGTGATAAATGGGGGAGTAGGCCGAGCGGCTCATAGGACGGGTCGGACCGACTGGGTCTTGGGTCTTGGCGCGGGGCAAGGTGCGTCAGTCGGGCCCTGTCAAATTCGGGCGGATAGCCAAGCACGCGCATCATCGCAGTCGCGGTGGATTCCCTTAGTCAAGGCATCCAGACCGTCGTATTTCAATTCGTCGTGCAGTTTGTGCAGTAATTCCACCCGCACGATTTTACCGTAGCCCCCGTCACGGCCTAAAGAGGCGGGCCAGTCTAGGCAATACGTTTCAAGTAACACACGCCCACCATTGACATCGTTGGCGTCAATGGAAGGACGGACTCCTAAATTAGCTACGCCGGCGAGCGGGGTTTCAGTCAAGCCGTGCACCATCACCACGAAAATTCCACTGGCAGCGGGCTTCCAATGCGCAAAGCGCAAATTCAGAGTCCTAAAGCCAAGGGTACGCCCGAGTTTTCTGCCGTGGACCACGTGGCCTGAAATGCAAAATGGTCGACCTAATAGACGGGCTGCGTCCCCCATCTCTCCTGCAACCAATGCGTCCCGCACGGCGGAGCTGGAGACTCGAAGCCCGTGCACCTCATAGCTGTTCATGCGTGCCACATCGAATCCTTGCGCCACTCCAGCGGCATCAAGCAGGGCATAGTCGCCGGCGCGCTTGGCCCCAAAGCGAAAGTCGTCGCCTACAAGGATGTACTTTGCTCCAAGCCCTTGGACTAAAACGTCATTGATGAATGTGTTGGGGTGCTGTGCCGCGAGTGATGCGTTGAAGGGCAGTACGACCACCTGGTCCACGCCACAGTGGGCAAGATCAATTAACTTGTCGCGCAGCGTTCCTATGCGGGCAGGGGCAAGTTCGGGGCTATGGTGACGTCCGGCAAAGTAGTCGCGAGGGTGGGGCTCAAAAGTCAAGACGCAGCTTGGAATATTGCGCTGCTGTGCCTCGCTGCGAAGTAACGCCAGCATGGCTTGGTGTCCACGGTGAACGCCGTCAAAATTTCCAATGGTGAGTGCACAGGCCGAGGCCAACCCAGGGTGCTTGAAGCCGCGAAAAACCAACATGGAGCAGTATCTTTTTTCTATTGGCGACTGAATTCGCTGCTTTCGCTCGCGCAGTCGGTGTGTCATATAAACAGGGTATATTGTGACTCAGCCCTTGAACCTTTTTGCATAGGGTGGCTTGCAGGCACATTGTGTATTCCTTGGTGGTGGTTTTGATTTACCCGAATCTGGAGGCGTTTTGTGAAAGTACTGAAGTTGTCAGCCCAAGGGCTTCCCCAATCCTGGATTTCTTTGGAACAGGCGGTTGTGCACTATGCCGCCGGCGAAGTCCGTTGGGAGTCAGGCGGAGAAGTCGCTATTTTCCGCGGCGGACACAATGCAGTCACCGGTTTGCAGTCAGTGATTCGGGTCAACAGCATCATCGGAACCCGTGGTGTACCCAACATCAACCCCTTTAATTTGCGCCCCGGATTAACCAACGGCAAGTTGTTTATCCGAGATCGCAATGTATGTGCTTATTGCGGCAACCATTTCCATGAAACCGATTTGACCCGTGAGCACATTATTCCTTTTGCGCAGCAAGGTGTTGATACGTGGATGAACGTTGTGACGGCTTGCAGACCGTGCAACCACCGGAAAAGCCACCGTACGCCAGAACAAGCCCATATGCCTTTGCTTTACACGCCGTACGTCCCTAGTTTGTGGGAAGACTTTATTCTTCGAAATCGTCGGATATTGGCGGATCAGATGGAATTTTTGATGTCGCATGTTCGCAAATCGTCAAGGCTGCTTAGTTAAGATTTGAAAATACAAGCTCTCCCAACGCAGGAGAGTGATTCGTTGGTTTTTCCTCCCGTTTAGGAGGCCGTAAACCGAGGCGCAGCAAAGACTGCACCGAATAAATGAATCAGGGAGAGGCGTATGAAGTTCACAACGATGGGCCAAAGCGGAGCAATGGCGCTCAGTTCCGCGATGCTGGGACTGGCTTATGCGCCGCTCATCACACCCCACGCAGCCATGGCCGCCTATGCGGAGAAAAACCAAACGTCGCAGGTCGAACTTGCAACATCGTGGGAAAAGCATTTAGACCCCAGCGCATATGCAGTCAGTGAAAAATTGGATGGGGTGCGTGCCGTTTGGGACGGTAAAGCGCTGCGATTTCGAAGTGGCTTGTTGATCAATGCCCCTCTGTGGTTTTTAGAGTCCTTGCCCAAAGAACCTTTGGACGGCGAGTTATGGATGGGGCGAGGAACTTTTGATGCGCTTTCTGGCGCTGTCCGCAAGGCCGATCCCATGGATGCCGAATGGAAAAAAATCACCTATATGGTTTTTGACTCCCCACATCCCCGTGAAACGTTCTCGCAGCGCAGCCAACGCCTGCAGCAACAGGTTCGCAAGGCACACATTCCTTGGCTCAAGGCCATTGACCAAAACGAAGTGGCTGATGCTGCTTCCTTACAGGCTCGGCTTTTACAAGTGGTGGCACTTGGCGGAGAAGGGCTGGTACTTCACCGCTTGGATGCACCTTGGCGAGCCGGCCGCACCAATGATGTGCGCAAACTTAAATTGCAAGCCGATGAGGAGGCGCGAGTCATTGCCCATATTCCCGGAACCGGAAAATTTGCGGGGCACATGGGCGCTTTGCTACTTGAAATGCCCAATGGAAAGAAGTTTGCACTGGGCACTGGATTTACTGACGCACAGCGCGCAAGTCCGCCCCCGATTGGGGCACAAGTAAGTTATCGGTATCGCGACCGAACTCCACAAGGCTTGCCAAAATTTGCAAGCTTCTTGCGAGTTCGGGATTTGGAGTAAGCCTGCGCTTAGGCAAACACTCCAGCGGTATCTTGCATACGGTTAGAGACCTCGCCCAAGTGGTGCATGCTGTCGCCAAACGTCATCTCCAGTTGAGTGAGCTTTTTAAAGTAATGGCTGACGATATAGTCATTCGTTACGCCAATTCCTCCGTGTAATTGCACTGCTTGTTGGCCTACGAAGCGCATCGAATTTCCGAGCTGGTACTTTGCGCGCGATAGGGCCGCTCGCCGCTCAGGTGCGGGCGCGTTAAGTTTGAGGCTGGCGTAAAAACTCATGGAGCGAGCCAGCTCGAGTTGCATTTTCATATCCGCTGCACGGTGACGCAGGGCTTGAAATTGGCTGATCGTTGTACCAAATTGTTTGCGGGTATTGAGGTATTCCGCTGTCATGGCCATGGTTTTATCCATCACGCCCACAGCCTCGGCACAACTTGCTGCAATGCCAATGTCAACCGCGTGTTCTAGCGCTTTGAGTCCTTCGGTGGTAATGAGCGTAGCCGGAGAGTTTTTAAAACTTAGCTCTGCGCTTCGGGCACCGTCTTGGGTGCCGTAACCACGGGTTGTGACACCGCTGGATTTGCGCTCCACTAAAAAAAGTCCAAGTTGACTATTGACTTTAGCGGGAACCAAAAATGCATCTGCCAAGTCACCAACCGGAACAATGCTTTTAGCCCCGTTGAGCACGTAGCCGCCGGGCGCTTGCGTGGCCTTGGCATCACAGGACTCAAGCGCATACCTGGCAGCGCGCTCTTGGTAAGCGAGTACAACGAGGGCGCTTCCGTCTGCAATCGCCGTTAGCCACTGGGCTTTAACGTTGGGTTCTGCATAGCCCGCGATCACCGCGCCCGCGATGAGCGCTTGGGTTAGCGGTTCCAACACGATGCCGCGCCCGAGCTCCTCCATAACCACCATGCCTTCAACAGGCCCCATGCCCATTCCGCCATGCTCTTCAGGAACATACAGACCAGTCAATCCGAGTTCGGTCAGCGCGTTGTAGGCATCGCGGTCAAAACCGCCCGAATTTTCTATGGTGCGGCGGCGATCAAACGAATAGCCTTTATCAACCCATTTGCGGACTGCGTCGCGCAACTGTTCTTGGTCATCAGAGAAATCAAAATCCATGGTATTTCCTTAATTGGTTTCGCTTAGCGTTTAGCCGAGTACAAATTGCGACACGATATTGCGCTGGACTTCATTGCTGCCGCCATAAATCGTTGTTTTACGCATGTTGAAATAACTCGAAGCCAAGGGCGCGCAATGGGCTTGGCCAACCGAGTCGCCTTGCCATCCGGCTTCCATAGCCTCGCGAATCAATGGGAGTGAAAACGGACCTGCGGCGAGCATCATCAATTCGCTATAGCGCTGCTGAATT
>JBAXOC010000150.1:0-4550 GCA_037133455.1 Comamonadaceae bacterium
GCTCTAAACGTTCGGCTTCTTTGCCCGCTTTTTCGCTGTAAACGCCGTCAATCAAATCCCGCACTTCTTTCACAATACTTCGCGGCGTGATGCCGTGGGTCAGGTTGTGCGCGACCTGCCTAGCCCTGCGGCGAACCGTCTCATCAATGGCTTTTCTCATCGATTCAGTGACTTTGTCGGCGTACAAAATAGCCCGCCCGTTGAGGTTTCGCGCGGCCCGGCCAATGGTTTGAATCAATGAGCGCTCTGAACGCAAAAAGCCTTCTTTGTCAGCGTCCAAAATCGCGACCAATGACACTTCAGGAATGTCAATGCCTTCACGCAGCAGGTTAATTCCCACCAACACATCAAAGGCACCCAGCCTTAAATCACGAAGAATCTCAACCCGTTCCACGGTATCAATATCGCTATGAAGATAGCGCACTTTGACGCCGTTGTCTGACA
This sequence comes from Comamonadaceae bacterium, assembly GCA_037133455.1. Lineage (GTDB taxonomy): Bacteria > Pseudomonadota > Gammaproteobacteria > Burkholderiales > Burkholderiaceae_C > Allorhodoferax. The sequence continues at coordinate 445 of JBAXOC010000150.1, forward strand.
AATAGTCGGTGAGTTGCTCGGCCATGCGTTTGGTCAGCGTGGTAATTAAAACGCGCTCGTGTTTTTCCACCCGAATGCGAATTTCTTGCAACACGTCATCCACTTGGGAGGTCGCGGGGCGAACTTCTACTTCGGGATCAACGAGTCCAGTGGGTCGAACCAATTGCTCTACGACCTGCCCTGCGTGGTCTTTTTCCCATTGCGCTGGGGTAGCAGAAACAAAAACCGCTTGGCGCATCTTGGTCTCAAACTCTTCAAACTTTAAAGGGCGGTTATCTAAGGCGCTTGGCAAACGAAACCCGTATTCCACCAAGGTGGTTTTACGCGAGCGGTCGCCGTTGTACATGCCACCAAACTGCCCAATCAGAACGTGGCTCTCATCCAAAAACATGAGCGCGTCTTTGGGCAAATAGTCTGTCAGTGTGGCAGGCGGCTCGCCAGGAGCAGCGCCCGACAAATGCCGAGAATAGTTTTCAATCCCTTTGCAATGCCCTACTTCGCTTAGCATTTCTAAATCAAACCGCGTACGCTGTTCTAAGCGCTGGGCCTCTACCAATTTGCCTTGGCTCACAAACTCCTTCAATCGATCTGCAAGTTCGACTTTGATAGTCTCAACGGCCATCAGTACCTGCTCTCGCGGCGTCACGTAATGGCTGCTAGGGTAAACGGTAAAGCGGGGAATTTTTTGGCGAATTCGGCCTGTCAAAGGATCGAACAGCTGCAAGGATTCGATTTCGTCATCGAAGAGCTCGATTCGAATTGCCATTTCGCTGTGTTCAGCGGGGAAGATATCAATCGTGTCGCCTCTGACGCGAAAGGTTCCACGAGAAAAATCCATGTCGTTGCGTTGGTACTGCATTCGCACTAACTGAATAATCATGTCGCGTTGCCCGAGCTTGTCACCGGCTCGCAAAGTCATCACCATCTTGTGGTACGCCTCGGGCTGACCGATGCCGTAGATCGCGGAGACGGTTGCGACAATCACCACATCACGACGCTCCAAAACGCTTTTGGTGCAAGACAGCCGCATTTGTTCAATGTGTTCGTTGATCGCCGAGTCTTTTTCAATAAACAAATCGCGCTGCGGAACGTAAGCCTCGGGTTGGTAGTAGTCGTAATAACTGACGAAATACTCCACCGCGTTTTTGGGAAAGAACTCGCGAAACTCACTGTACAGCTGGGCTGCCAGGGTTTTGTTGGGCGCAAACACAATGGCGGGCCGGCCCATGCGGGCAATCACGTTGGCCATGGTGAACGTTTTGCCTGAGCCGGTCACACCCAATAAGGTTTGAAACACTTCGCCGTCGTTGATGCCTTCCACCAATTTTTCAATAGCGGTAGGTTGGTCACCCGCCGGCGGATACGGCTGGTACAGCTCGAATGGCGAGTCAGGAAAACTAACAAAGGTTCCGGGAAGCACCGGCGCAATGACTTCTGTGGGCTCAGACATGAATGACTTGGAGTAGGCTAACCCGCTAGCTTAGCGCAGGTCAACGGTAAAATCAGATTTTGCCTATTTTCAGGATTTATTCATGTCTCTCTTTTCCGCCGTCGAAATGGCCCCTCGCGACCCGATTTTGGGCCTCAACGAACAATACAACGCGGACACCAACCCCCATAAAGTCAATCTTGGCGTTGGCGTTTATTTCGACGACAACGGTAAATTGCCCTTGCTCCAATGTGTACAAGCCGCTGAAAAAACCTTGATGGCGACCCCCACTGCGCGCGGCTACCTGCCCATTGATGGCATTGCAGCTTACGACGCAGCTGTTAAAGGTTTGGTTTTTGGCGCTGACTCTGAAGCAGTCAAGACAGGTCGCGTGGCAACGGTCCAAGGCATCGGCGGAACCGGTGGTCTAAAAATTGGAGCTGATTTTTTAAAGCGCTTGAACCCCAACGCCAAGGTATTGATCTCGGACCCCAGCTGGGAAAACCACCGCGCCCTATTCACCAACGCGGGTTTCACCGTCGACAGCTACGCCTATTACGACGCCAACAAACGTGGCGTTAATTTTGAAGGCATGCTGGCAAGCCTCAACGCCGCTGCGCCTGCCACCATCGTGGTTTTGCACGCCTGCTGCCACAACCCGACCGGCTACGACATCACAGCAGACCAATGGGATCAGGTGATTGCCGTTGTTAAAGCCAAATCGCTCACCGCATTTTTAGACATGGCCTACCAAGGCTTTGGCCACGGGATTGCCGAAGACGGCGCAGTCATCGGAAAGTTTGTTGCCGCTGGCCTCGACTTTTTTGTCTCTACCTCCTTCTCCAAGAGCTTTAGCCTCTACGGGGAGCGGGTGGGCGCTTTGTCGGTACTGTGCGCCAGCAAAGAAGAGGCTGACCGGGTGCTGAGCCAATTGAAAATTGTGATTCGTACCAATTACTCCAACCCGCCGATCCATGGCGGTGCGGTGGTAGCGGCCGTTTTAAATAACCCCACGCTGCGAGCCCAGTGGGAACAAGAGTTGGGTGAAATGCGCGCCCGTATCAAGGTTATGCGGAAAAGTTTGGTCCAGGGCTTGAAAGCCGCTGGGGTCAAAGCCGATATGGGGTTTATCACCACCCAAATCGGAATGTTTAGTTACTCCGGCCTAAATAAAGACCAAATGGTGCGTTTGCGCTCGGAGTTTGGGGTGTATGGGACCGATACCGGGCGCATGTGTGTTGCCGCCCTGAACAGCAAAAACATTGACTATGTGTGTGCGTCTATCGCCAAGGTCATGTAAACAGCCCATGGAGTCATTCCGGCGTAAGTAATTCCCGCCACCGGAAGGCTAAATACTGTTATATTGCACTGCAACATTTTAAAAAAGGGACTCCTCATGCTTTATCAACTCTATGAGAGCCAACGCTCATTGATTGAACCCTTTTCTGACTTGGCCAGTTTTGCTGCCAAGTCATTCGCGAATCCTCTTTCCCTGGCCGGGCAAAATCCCCTGTCACAGCGTATTTCAGCCAGTTATGACCTGATGCACCGCTTGGGCAAAGACTATGAAAAGCCAGAGTTTGGCTTGCGCACGATTGAGGTCAAAGGCGTCGAAGTCGCCATTCACGAACGCATTGAATGGAAAAAACCTTTTTGCGAGCTGCTGCGGTTTAAGCGCCTGACGGACGACGGCCCTACGCTTGCGATCATGAAAGACCAACCGGCCTTGTTGATCGTAGCGCCCTTGTCAGGCCACTACGCGACGCTGCTGCGTGACACCGTTAAAACCATGCTGCAAGACCACAAGGTCTACATCACCGACTGGAAAAACGCCCGCTTGGTTCCTTTAAGCGAAGGCGAATTCCACTTGGATGACTATGTCAACTATGTTGAGGAATGCATTCGCCATCTTCAATCGAAGTATGGCAACTGCCATGTGATGAGTGTGTGTCAGCCAACGGTTCCCGTGCTCGCTGCGGTCTCTTTGATGGCCAGCCGAGGCGAAAAAACACCACTGACTATGACCATGATGGGCGGCCCGATTGATGCCCGTAAATCACCCACAGCGGTGAATAACTTGGCAACCAACAAGAGCCACAGCTGGTTTGAAAACAATGTGATCTTTCGGGTTCCGAGCAAATTTCCTGGCGCAGGTCGGCGCGTCTACCCTGGTTTTTTGCAGCACAGCGGTTTCGTGGCGATGAACCCGGATCACCATGCCAAAAGCCATTTTGATTACTTCAAAGACCTGATTAAAGGCGACGACACCAGCACTGAAGCCCACCGCAAGTTTTACGACGAGTACAACGCCGTATTGGATATGGACGCGGACTATTACCTTGAGACCATCAAAGTGGTTTTCCAAGACTTCAGCTTGGTCAGTGGAACCTGGGATGTGACTTCGCCCTCTGGCAAATTAGAGCGTGTCAAACCTTCGGATATCCGCACCACGGCATTGATGTCGGTCGAAGGTGAGTTAGATGATATTTCTGGTTCGGGCCAAACCCGTGCTGTACACGACATTTGTACTGGCGTTCCAAAGTCCTCACAAAAGCACTTTGAAGCCAAGGGCGCAGGGCACTACGGGATTTTCTCTGGCCGGCGCTGGCGCGAGCATGTGTACCCAGAAGTCACCGCGTTTATCAAAAGCCACCACAGCACCCAAGCCCTCAAGGCC
>JBAXOC010000151.1:0-4534 GCA_037133455.1 Comamonadaceae bacterium
TTGTGGTGGATGGCATCGCAATGGTTGACATGGTCGATTGCGGGAGCGCGCGTCATTTTGGGAATTCGGGTGAATGTCACTGGAATGCAAAACCTCCCCCATGGCACCAACCCCGCGATATTGTTGGTCAAGCACCAATCCACTTTTGAGACGTTCTTGATGCCCGCTTTGATGCCCCGGCCCTTGGCGTTTGTATTTAAGAAGGAACTGCTGCATGTTCCTTTTTTTGGCTGGGCGATGGGGCGTTTGGACATGATTCACATTGACCGCAGTTTGCGCGCCCGAGCGTTTCAAAAAGTAGTCGCTCAGGGTAAAGAGTTGTTAGCGCGGGGCGTCTGGGTCATCATGTTCCCAGAGGGCACGCGCATTCCCCGTGGCGAAAAAGGCGAGTACAAATCTGGCGGCACGCGTTTGGCAATTGCTACGGGCGCACCAGTGATCCCGATTGCGGTAACCTCGGCTACCTGCTGGCCGCGCAAAGCTTTCATCAAACACCCCGGTATCGTAGAGTTATCCATCGGGCCTGCGATTTCAAGCAATGGCCGCCGAGCCGAAGAGATGATGCGCGAGGTAGAAAACTGGATTGAAACGGAGATGCACCGCCTCGACCCCGATGCGTACACTTCCGCCAAGGCCAGCACCTAAATCTACAAAGCAAGCGGTCTATGCATTCTTTGTTGCGTTACACCCTGGATTTATTTGAGTCGCGGCCTGATGCTTCCGAGCCACCTGCATCAACCGGTCACAACTGGGTTCATCCGCAAGCGACGCGCCAGGTGCGTTTGGATGGGGTTATGGTCTCGTATGCATTTACCCGGGCCAAGCGCCGCAGTATCGGTATGGTGGTGGGCCACGAAGGATTGAGTGTGCGGGCGCCGCGCTGGACGCCTTTGTACGAAGTGGACGCCGCGCTACAAGAAAAGGCGCGCTGGATTGTGCGCAAATTACACGAAACCCATGAGCGTCATGTGCGCCAAAGTGAGACGCACATTGAATGGCAAGACGGGACCATTTTTCCCTTTTTAGGGGAATCACTGCGCATCGTTTTAGACCCCGAACACAACTTTGATGGCGCGGGTGCGCACATGGAAACCGCAAACTTTGACGTAGATGACGCGACACGTGTTTTGCGCGTCGGCTTGTCACAGACGGCAACACCTGCGCAAATTCGAGACGGAGTACAAGCTTGGTTGATGCGCCAAGCCAAAGAATTGTTTGCCCAACGCTTGGACCATTTCGCCGCATTGCTTGACGTGCGCTGGAAGCGTCTTTCACTGAGCAACGCAGGAACCCGCTGGGGCAGCGCGGGATCTGACGGATCAATCCGACTGAACTGGCGCTTGATTCATTTTCGACCGGCCGTTATCGACTACGTGGTGGCGCATGAGTTAAGCCACTTGCGCGTGATGGACCACAGCCCGCGCTTTTGGGACACAGTGCGCACCGTCGTTCCAGACTATGCGGTGTTACGCGGTCAACTCAAAGACGACGGACTGCCCAAGTGGTGAGGCGAGACCTTAAGCAGCCACTTCGGCACTAAAGCGGTACACCCCATCCGCTCCAAGTCGGCGGTGCAGTTTTCCTTCGAACCACAAGGTATGTAAATGGGCAATGGCTTCACCCATAGCAAACGTCATTTGGTGCATATCCAGCGCACGCTTGAACATCACAGGCACCACATCCTTTGCGCTACACGCTTTCTCAGCGCAAGCGACCATCACCTCGGCTAATCGGTCGGCATGGTGGTCGTGCAGTTGTTGAATCCGAATATGCAAGCCGGTAAAGGGCTTGCCGTGCGAGGGCAGCGTTAAGGTGTTCTCGGGTAAGGCTTTGAACTTATCAATCGAGTCTAAAAAAAGCTTGAGTGCGTCCGCTTCAGGCTCTTGGTCATAAACGCTGACATTGGTGGAAATACGCGGCAGCATCATGTCGCCGCCCAGCAATATGTGAAGCTCTTCACAATACAAGGCCATGTGCTCAGGCGCGTGGCCGTAACCGCTGATACACCGCCATGATTTGCCGCCGATTTCAACGATCTTTCCATCCATCAAGCGGGTGTATTGGTTCGGTATAGAGGGGACTAAATTAGGAAAATAATTCGTGCGGGCGCTGATCGCTTGAACCGCCTCGGGGTCATTGAGGCCATGCATCGCAAAAAATGCAGCAGAACGTTCTCCGCCAAATCCATTGGCTCCCAAACACGCCATCCGTGCGACCTGAAAATCGGTCCCACTGATCCACATGCCGACATTCCAGCGCTCGCAAAGCCACGCCGCCAAACCGATGTGATCGGGATGCATATGGGTGACGATGACACGCAAAATAGGCAAGCCCTCTAATTCATTGGCAAAGAGCGCCTCCCACTGGGCTTTGGATTCTTCTTTATGGATGCAACAGTCCACCACGGTCCAGCCTTCAACCATGCCGCTCTCCCCTCTTTGGCAATCGCGCAGCAGCCATAAATTGATATGGTCTAAAGCGAACGGCAAGGCCATGCGTATCCATTTGATTCCGGGCGCCACTTCAATGCAGCGACCGCTTTCGGGCAGGGCGTCGCCCAAGGGATAGTGGAGTTGGTTTTCGAGTTCGTTCATGGAAGTGGCTGTTTTTTGCTTCATAATTGACGTTTACGTAAACGTCAATTGCGTCTATTGTAGGCAAGGCCTGTTCATAGACCTGTCACCTTGGTATGCCAACATTCTTGTATTGTCTGTGAACTCCGCATGAATATCACTTTCAGCATCAGCGACCTCGCACGAGAATTCGACTTAACGACCCGCGCGATTCGCTTTTATGAAGACTTAGGGCTCTTGGAGCCTGAGCGCACAGGCCCCGGCGGACGCAACCGGGTTTACAGCGTGCGTGACCGCACACGATTGAAATTGACTTTACGCGCGAAACGATTGGGTTTGAGTCTGACAGAAGCCAAAGACATTATCGAAACCTACGATAGCCCCCGCGATACCGGCGCACAACTGGAAAAGTTTTTACGCGTGCTTGATACCCACCGCAATCAAATCGAAGACCAGATGGCCGATTTGCAAGCCAACCTGGAAGAAATCAAAGTCCACCAGCGCGAAGCCCGGGCTTTGCTTGCTAAGACAGACCCTGCGCCTTTGAAGCGCAAGGTCAAATCGAAAGGGGCTGTCCATGCCATCGCATAAGGCAACGCCTGCCGCGCTTTGGAAACGCATTGAAGACAGCCTCAAGCGCCAAGGAATGATGGTGCACTTGCAAGCGCGTCTCCTTCGGGTAGAGCACGGCTTGGTTGAAATCGCGCTGCCCTACTCGGAAAAAGTAACCCAACAGCGCAACGGATTCCATGGCGGCGCGATGGGGGCACTTGCGGATATCGCAGGCGGCTACGCAGGACTCACGGTGCTTGACGATGGGATGGACGTCACCACGGTGGAATACAAAATTAATTTTCTAGCGGCCTTTCAAGGCGGCGAACTGCGGGCCACAGGAAAAGTCGTTCGCGCAGGGCGGCGCATTATTGTGACGACGGCTGAAATTTTTCATGTGGACGACCAAGGCAAATACAGTGCGTGCGCAGTGATGCAACAAACCTTGGCTCCAATAACGAAATCTGAATAAACCACACACTGCAAGGAATACCACAATGAACATGCCTGGACTGAATTTTCAATTGGGAGAAGACATTGATGCGCTGCGCGACGCGGTGCGTGAGTTTGCACAGACCGAAATTGCGCCCCGGGCAGCAGAGATCGATCGCAGCGATCAATTCCCCATGGATTTGTGGCGCAAGATGGGAGACATCGGCGTTTTAGGTATCACGGTCGGAGAAGAATACGGTGGAGCCAACATGGGCTATTTGGCGCACATGATCGCGATGGAAGAAATTTCCCGCGCCAGTGCTTCGGTCGGCTTGTCTTACGGCGCGCACAGCAACCTGTGCGTCAACCAAATCAAACGCAACGGCAGTGAGGCACAACGAAAAAAATACCTGCCCAAACTCATCAGCGGTGAACACGTGGGCGCGCTTGCGATGAGTGAGCCAGGCGCGGGCAGCGATGTGTTGTCTATGAAACTTCGAGCCGAAGACAAAGGCGGCTACTACCTCCTGAACGGAAACAAGATGTGGATCACCAACGGGCCCGACGCCGATACCTTGGTGGTGTATGCCAAAAGCGAGCCCGAACTCGGTGCGCGCGGCGTCACGGCTTTCCTTATTGAAAAAAACATGCAGGGGTTTTCAATCGCGCAAAAGCTAGACAAACTTGGCATGCGCGGCAGCCATACCGGCGAACTAGTTTTTAAGAACGTAGAGGTTCCCGTGTCGCAGGTTCTTGGCGGTGTCAACAACGGTGCCAGAGTATTGATGAGTGGCTTGGACTACGAGCGCGCCGTTCTCACTGGTGGGCCGCTTGGGATCATGCAGTCGGTGATGGACAGCGTCGTTCCCTATATCCATGACCGCAAACAATTTGGCCAAAGTATTGGGGAGTTTCAACTCATCCAAGGCAAGGTAGCCGATATGTACACCGTGCTGCAAGCCGGGCGCTCCTTTGCC
>JBAXOC010000152.1:0-4534 GCA_037133455.1 Comamonadaceae bacterium
CGATGTTGGCTTGGCCTTCATTAGAAACCACCCAATCGACAAACTTTTGCGCCAAAGCCGCTTTGACATGAGGGTGCTTAGCAGGATTAACCACCATGACGCCGTATTGGTTGAATAAGCGGTTATCCCCTTCTACCAAAATTTGTAGGTCACCGCGGTTTTTGAAACTCAACCAGGTTGCGCGGTCGGCCATGACATAGCCCCCCGTACTAGACGCTATATTCAGCGCGGGTCCCATACCGCATCCGCATTCTTTGTAGCCACTGCCTTTGGCGTCAGGCGCAGGGGTGAGTTTCCAAAAGCGCAGCTCTGCTGCATGTGTGCCGCTTTTATCACCGCGAGAAATGAAATTGGCGTTAGCAGCGCTGAGTTTGGTTAAGGCTTGCACAATATCTTTGCCTTTGGTTTTAGCAGGATCGGACGCGGGGCCGATGAGTACAAAGTCGTTGTACATCACCGGGAACCGTTTGACAGCAAAACCTTCTGCGACTACTTTTTCTTCTGCAACTTGGTCATGTACAAACAACACATCGGCATCTCCCCTGCGCCCCATGTCAATGGCTTGGCCCGTACCTAATGCCACCACCTTCACCTCTACACCCGTCGCCTTGGTAAAAGCAGGGGTCAAATGACTAAAGAGGCCGGATTGTTCAGTAGAGGTGGTTGACGCCATCACAAGCGTCTGGGCATGCGTGGCCCAAGCCGACGCTGTCAAAACCAAAGAAAGCACCAAACGGCGAGAAAAACGGGAGTTCATAGAACTTCTCCTTTGACAAAAAAATGGGCTGCAGGGCATTGCGCTTGCAATACGGCGGAATCAAAAAATTGATTCACTGGCAGATCTGCCAAGACGCGGCCTTTTTCGAGGTACAAGACCCGCGTGGCTAAGCGTTTAACTTGACCAAGGTTGTGGCTGGCAAAAATCAAGGTGTGATCACTGTGCTCGTCGGCAAAAGCTTGCATCAACGCCTCGACCTCGCCCTTGGCATGGGGGTCCAAACTGGCGGTGGGCTCATCAAGCAACAAGAGTTGGGGCCCCAGCGCCCAAGCCCGCGCCATCGCGACGCGTTGCTGTTGACCGCCAGAGAGTGTTCTTGCTTTGCGGTAAGCCAAGTCCTGCAAACCTACACGCTGTAAAGCGTCCATAGCTTGAGTTTTAGCGCGTGCCCATGCCACTCCCTGCAACCACAAACCCAAAGCGACGTAGTTTTTTACCTGCATGCGAAGCATGTGCGGCCGCTGAAACAACATGGCTTGACGCATATTTTTCGACCGACTGATGCTCCCCTGGGTGGGTTGCAAAAGACCGTGGAGTAAACGCAGCAAAGTACTTTTTCCAGAGCCGTTGGCACCGACCAGCGCCACTCGCTCACCCGCTTTCACTGACAGGCTGACCTCAGACAAGGCGCAAACCAAGCTTGGGTTCAAGCGCGTCAAGTTACGAGCGCCCACGCCCAACTGGACAGTGGCTTGATCAAGCGCAATCAGTGCGGTCATCCCAATCCAGCCCCAGCGGTGCCAGCGTGAAGCGCCCCTTGACCACTTGCGCCGTCAACCCACTCACGCCAATTACGAAGTAACGAGACGGCGGTATTAAGTATTAAAACCAAAACCAACAACACCAAGCCCAGCCCCAAAGCCAGCGGTAAATCCCCCTTTGAGGTTTCAAGCGCAATGGCTGTGGTCATCACCCTAGTAAAGCCGTCGATATTGCCACCCACAATCATGACCGCGCCTACTTCAGAGATAGCCCGCCCAAAAGCTGCAATCACAACCATCAGCAAGGCGTAACGCTCATCCCACGCCAAGAGCAAACTTCGAATGCCTGTGCGAGCGCCCAAGGATCGCAATTGTTCGCCGTGCAAAGTATCCGCATCTTGAACGGTTTGACGGGTCAGCGCGGTAACGACCGGCAGCACCAACACGGCCTGTGCCAGAACCATCGCTTTAAAACTAAAAAGCCAGCCTAAGAATCCCAAAGGGCCAGAACGCGAAAGCAACAGATAGACCACCAAGCCCACCACCACCGAGGGCACGGCCAACGATGTGTTGACCACCGTGAGTAACACCCCCCGCCCTTTAAACCGGGCCATGCCCAGCCAAGCCCCAAAAACCAAACCCACACTGCAGGCCAACGCGCAAGCGCAGGCACTCACCGCCAACGATCGGCCCACAATGGCCAAAAAAACGGGGTCTAAGGAAACTATCAATTGCAGCGCAGTCTGCGCACTATCGGTGAACGAGGTCATAACTTGGGGTATCGTAGCGGCCAAGGCAATAACACACCATATGTAACCACGTGCATAGGCTTCAATTTCATTACTCGCTCAGCCGCAGTTCCAGCCCAGCCTTGGTTCGCAACCCTTTGATCGACTTGTTGCAAGCCGTTGATAGCCAAGGTTCCATTTCTGCAGCCGCCCGAACATTAGGTTTGTCGTACCGCCACGTCTGGGGCGAACTCAAACGTTGGGAAGATGAACTCGGCAATGAACTCCTGATTTGGGACAAAGGAAAATCGGCCCGGCTGAGTGCGTTTGGGAGCAAGCTGATGTGGGCCGAGCGCCAAGCCCAAGCCCGGCTCGCGCCTCAGATCGAGGCCTTACGCGGCGATTTAGAGCGCGCTTTTGCTGTCGCTTTTGACGACCAAGCCCATGTGCTGACCTTTTACGCGAGCCACGATGATGCGTTGGCGGCGTTGCGTGAACATGCTTTAAGTCCCACGCAAGATGACGAAGGGCAACTGCATTTGGACATCCGTTTTTGCGGAAGCGTGGACGCGATTCGCGCACTCAACGAGGGTCGCTGCGTCATGGCGGGGTTTCATACCCTGCAACACCCAGCCCCTGGCTCTTTGGCAGAGCGCACTTACAAACCCTTGCTCCAACCGGGCTTGCACAAAATCATTGGCTTTGCCAACCGCACACAAGGACTGATGGTCGCTGCGGGCAACCCGTTGAAGTTAACAAGCTTGCATGATGTTCAACGCTTGCAGGCCCGCTACATTAACCGCGCACTTGGAACTGGAACGCGCGTGGTGTTGGATGAGTTACTGGCGCAGCAAGGCATCCAGAGCGGTGAAATCGTGGGCTATGAACGTACCGAGCCAAGCCATACAGCGCTGGCCCATGCTATTGCCAGCGGTAGCGCAGACGCAGGCCTAGGGATTGCCGTAGCAGCCAAGGCACAAGGCCTTGACTTCATCCCTCTGGCTCAGGAAAGTTACCACTTAGTCTGCTTGAAATCGGCCTTAGATCAAGCCCCAGTGATCGCCCTGCGGGAGTTACTGCAAACGCCGCAATGGACCACTCTTTTGCTTGGCCTTGAGGGCTACACGCCCGAGCAAAGTGGGCAAGTCCAATCCCTGCGCACCGTTTTGCCCTGGTGGGATTTTTCTAAAAAGACTAGCCGCCCCCGCGCTGCATAAACAGGTCAAAGCGCTTCATAAAAATGTAGCGCGTGGTCTCATCCACCCCAGCAAACCGAAAGCTCACCAAGAGACGAGGGATTCGCGCTAAGGCAATCACGCGCGGTTCGCCCACCTGCCATTTCAATCCTAGCGCTCCCTCACCAATGCGCACGCCAACCGTTTGGTCTTGCATTTTCCAATGGTGCTGGCCAATCGCATTGGGCAACCAACCGAGCCATTCTTTTTCAGTACAGCCCATCTCCCGCTCAAAGCGTTCTTCGTAAAACGATTGCATGCTGAAGGATTAGCCCCCGGCAATGGGCGGCCAGATCGCCAGCGCATCACCCTCTTTCAAGGTCTGGGTCATACGATTTTCAGGGGCGATATAGGTTCCGTTGATCAGAACCAGATGGACCATTTTTTCAGGCAATCCAAAGGGTTCAATGATCTGGGAGATGCTGGCTTCAGGGGCCACATCCAGTTCAATGACGTTGGTGTAGCGTGCCTGTTGGGGAAGGTATTCGGTGAGTGACGCGAACAGTTTGAACGTGATTTTCATCGCCCAATACTAACGCCGACGGGCATCTTGTGCACCCGCCCATTGGCCTTGTCCTTGGGCACACGCCAAGTAAGCCTCGGAAATTTGGGTCGGATCGTTTTGCAAAATGGTTTTCCACTCGCCCAAGTGAACCTTGCCATCCACCAAACCACGCATAACTCCGACGTGGTCTGTCCAACCCACCGAGTTACATCCGACCAAAACATCGCCAGAAAATTGCAAACTCAGGTGGCGCCCACTAACGGCGTCTGTGATCTCAACGTGTTCACCGCCTTTGACGCCTTGCCACTGCCCAAAGCTCGTGGAAATCAGTCCCAACGTATCCAACACATTGATTTGCGGAACTTGTTTCAGCTGCGCGCTCGCAGATTTTCCCTTGGAAAAATCAAGCATATTGAGCGCGGCGATGCGTGCTTGCTCCGCTGCGTTGGGTTGGATTGCACTCACAACCGGCGTACCGGTCAGCAAGTCCATGGCCTCAGCGCAGTCGCCTGCAGCGTAAATTCCAGGGACGTTGGTTTGAAGATGGGCGTCTGTCAGCACACCCGCTTTACACGCAATACTGCTGC
>JBAXOC010000153.1:0-4522 GCA_037133455.1 Comamonadaceae bacterium
GCCGCCAGCGTTCAATCTGAGCCAGGATCAAACTCTATAGTTCGATCTTGAATTGTTTTGCACATTGCTGTGCTACTCATAAATTGGAATCGACGTGATTTTCTTTGACGAATTTCACATCTTTTTTACTTCATGAGCGTTTGTTAGCTAATTAAAGCTAAGTTCTAAAGAACTTGGCAATCGCTTTCAAACGCCCACGCTTATCGGCTGTAAATTTTTAAGGATCAAAAAGCGTCGTTTACTTCGCTTGTTTTTGTCTTGCGCTGTGATCAGCGAAGCCTTCGATTATGACACACTTTTAACGCGCTTTAGAAAAAATGTGATTTTTTCTTGTCATTTCTCTTAAGTACCCCCTAAACAATAAACCTTAGCTTAATCTTCAGGGGAGCCTGCAAGTATATGCCCGTTTTTATCCTCCCTCGCAACATTCTTTGAGAAAATTGTTTAGACCGTTGGCGAGCTTCACTGTTAACCTCAGGCGTTAACCAAACGATGCCCTATGACACCTGAAGAATGGATCGCCTTACTGGCGCTGGCTGGAGCTTCTAGCTTTACACCCGGGCCCAACACCACTTTATCTACAGCCCTTGCGGCCAACCGGGGATTGGCGCACGCACTGCCCTTTATTTTTGCGGTTCCTGTGGGGTGGGGTTTGCTTTTAGGAATTTGCGCCAGCGGGCTGGGTGGCCTAATCGTTGCGCTTCCCTTGGTGCGTTGGCTGATTCAAGGGCTAGGGTTTGCTTACTTGCTCTGGTTGGCGTTACAACTACTCAAAACCAGAAGCTTACTAAGTACCGATGCCACGCCTTTGCGCGTCGGATTTTTTCGCGGAGTCATGTTGCAATTTTTAAATATCAAAGCCTGGATGCTGGCACTCACGATCATCGCAGGATGGCTTGCAGGCCATGCGAACGAAGCAGAGCGCCTCGCCTTAGTCCTGCCCGTAATGATGGCCTTTGGATTTTTCAGCAACTTAACCTACGCTGTCATAGGCTCTCTTTTGCGCGATTGGCTCAGCGGCCCCGATGGCAGCATGCTGAGGCTTCAGCGTTTTAACCAATTCATGGCCTTTGCGCTCGTCATGACTGCCATTTGGATGGCAAAGCTAAGCATATGAAGCTCAAATTAATACCTCTCAAACTGTCGCAAGAAACACTGGGCTTATGGCTGGGCCTCCTAGGTGTTCTGATTTTCGCAGTGACACTCCCCATGACACGCATGGCAATTGGTCCTGCAGATGCTCCACAACTGAGCCCTTGGTTTGTCACGTTTGGTCGCGCGGTACTTGCGGGCTTGCTATCAATTGGGGTAATTTTAGCGACCCGATCCCCTTGGCCTCATGCTTCACAGCGCCAACCTTTGTTCTTTGCCATGCTTGGCAACGCTTTGGGCTATCCGCTGCTCCTTGGCTTTGCGCTGCGAACCGAAACAGCAAGCCATGCGGCGGTCATCACAGCATTGCTGCCTTTAGCAACCGCCGCCGTCGCGGCTTGGGTATTACACCAACGGGCTCGGCTGGGTTTCTGGATTTGCGCAGTGATTGGCGCACTGCTGGTTGCGACTTTTTCTTTGCTAAGAGCCCAACAAATGGGGCACGGTTTTAATTTGACCTTTGCGGATATTTTGCTGCTGGGGGCGGTGCTCGCTGCAGCCATGGGATACATCTTTGGCGCACAAGTGACACCTGCGTTAGGGGCCGAGCGGGTCATTTGCTGGATATGTGTCATGGCATTGCCCATCACGCTTCCTGGCGCGTGGATGACGTGGCCTGAGCAGGCGGTCGCAACAAGCGCTTGGTGGGGTCTGCTTTACGTTGGGGTGTTTTCGATGTGGGCCGGATTTTTTGCTTGGTATCGGGGTTTGGTACTCGGGGGCGCACTCAAGGTCAGTCAAATTCAACTTTTGCAACCCTTTATTTCCATCATGGCCGCCGCGCTGATACTGGGTGAAACCATCGATCAGGTGACACTCGGATTTGCATTGGGCGTGGTGGCAACCGTATTTATTGGAAAACGATTTTCATCGCCACCACAGGTCGCCGCCCAAGATACCCGAGATAACCAAGACAAAGCAAAACATGAACTTTGACTCTATTGTTGCCTTAGCGCTTTTTGCATTCGTCAGTTCGATTACGCCCGGCCCCAATAACCTGATGATTTTGGCCTCTGGTTTGAACTTCGGGTTTCTGCGCTCCATACCGCACTGGCTCGGCATTACCGTGGGATTTGGCGTCATGCTTTTGTGCGTGGGCTCAGGGCTTCACTCCCTGTTTACGCAGTACCCGTGGGCCTACCAACTGGTGCGGGTTTTGGGTGCGAGCTATTTACTTTGGATGGCTTGGCAATTGGCGCACAGCAGTCCGCCTGGTGCTGATACCTCCACTTCCAGCAAACCCATGGGATTTTTGGGAGCCGCTGCCTTTCAATGGGTTAACCCCAAAGCGTGGGTGATGGCGATTACCTCCGCGGCCACTTTTTTACCAACCCAAACGGAACCTAACCATATTCTGGTCTTGGCTTTGGTTTTTAGTCTGGTGAACTTACCGTGTATCGCGATTTGGGCTAGCTTTGGCAGCGGCTTACGCAAGGTTTTACAAAGCCCTAAAAAGTTGCATATTTTTAATGGGGTAATGGCAGCGGGCTTGGTCGCATCGCTTTACCCCATGCTGCGCAACTAAAAAGTTTTCGTAGTGTCGCACTAAGGACATTGCGTACGTCCGGCTTGGGCTTAAATCGACACATGGGAAATCTCTATTTGGTTCGACACGGACAAGCCTCTTTTGGTGCGGTCGACTACGACAATTTAAGCAGCTTGGGCGTACAACAAAGCGTTCGCTTAGGCGAGTACTTCGCCCAAAAAGGCATTCAATTTGATGCCGTCCTTACCGGCAGTTTGCGTAGGCATGCCCAAACATGGGCGGGTATCGCCAAAGGTGCTGCCCTTGAACACGACCCTTTGGTATGGCCAGGCCTCAACGAATACGACAGCGAGGCGGTGATACAAGCCATCCACCCGCAACCGCTGCAAAAACCAGACACCCCCGAGGTCTACCGCCACCACTTTCGGCTCTTGCGGGATGGCCTGCGGCAATGGATGAATGGTGTCGTCAGCCCCAAAGGGATGCCAACCTACACAGAATTTGTCCATGGTGTCAGCAGTGCGCTTGACCATGTGCGCCAAAACTGCTCCGGCAATGTTTTGATGGTGAGCAGTGGAGGGCCTATTTCCACCGCCGTCGGTCATTTGTTAGGCACGACACCTGAAACCACGATCGAGCTTAATCTGCGAATTCGCAATAGCTCCGTGACAGAGTTTGATTTCAATCCAAAGCGACATGCGCTTGTGACTTACAACACCTTGCCGCATTTGGATGATCCACAGTACGCCTCGTGGATCACTTATGCATAAGTCAAGGCTCTAAACCACCACCGTATTGCGCGGCAGTTGATGGATTTGCGCCAACAACATGGCAAGCGCACGGCCCGCGGCATCAATCACTTTTTCGCCTTTTTCTTGTGTAGCAGCCGCCGCATTGCCTACCGCACCAGCAGCGTTGTAGTCTTGCATTTGCCACGCCAACTTGGCTGACTTGCCATTGCCCACAATAGAAAACTGCTGGGCGCGGGTTTCTGATGCTGAAGCGAAGTTTTTGGCATGTTGCATGTCAACATGCTGCGGGCTTAATGCGAGCATCATGGATGTTTCTATGTCACCCGCATGGATGCCAAAACGGTGTTCGTGGTCGCTAAACAGGGCGTTGACGTCTTCCCCCTGCGGCCCAACCAAAGGCAGGCCATACCAATTCACACTGAAGACCATCAAACCCAGGCGCGAACGCAGGTCCCTGGCAACGATATCCATAAAATTAGCTTGCCCACCGTGGGAGTTAAAAAGCACCAGCTTTTTTATGCCACTGGCTGCCACACTGTCCCCCACATCGGTCCACAAACGCAAAACCGTTTCCGCTTTGAGCGTCAAGGTGCCAGGAAAACGGTCATGTTCAGGACTGAACCCCACCGCTTGGGTTGGCAAGAATAGCGCGGGAACGTCTGCGCTCAAGTAAGGTAGAGCAGCGGCGATGACGCCATCCACGATGGTGCTGTCCACTTTCAAAGGCAGATGCGGCCCGTGCTGCTCGGTTGCTGCGACTGGCAAGACGGCGATGGTTTCTTGAATCGCGCCATTGGCTTGTAGCGCTTGGAAATAAGCGGTACTGCAATCAGCCCAAAAACGCGGAGTCGGTGTTGCGGTGGTCGGCATAGTGACTTTCAAGAAAGGGGTTCTGAAACATGGCGTTGCTGGCGCTTGCTGTGGTTCGCCCCGATTTTGCCTAAAGGCGCGTCCGGGCGGTGCAAATACCCTTTCAAACAGTTTGGCATCGCACGAGCCCCGCTGGCCATGTAGTCAGCCAGCAAGACTTCGCGCACCAAGGAAGCCGTCATACCGCGCTCCTGCACCAAGAAGTTAAACAGCTGGTCAACCAATACTTCGGGCGTCAATCCACTGGTTGCGCCACACTGTT
>JBAXOC010000154.1:0-4520 GCA_037133455.1 Comamonadaceae bacterium
ACTGGATTTTGATTCCAGCATGCGAAGGTTCGAATCCTTCTTCCCCTGCCAAATATGTTGACCGGCCATCTTGGCCAGTCAACTGAACAAGAATCGACCATAAACCCAATTTCCTCGCTGGAATCCGCATGCAGGCACCACTACCTCCTGACTTCATGGTTTTCACTGGCAATGCCAATCCAGGCATGGCCGCGGATATCGCACACACCCTCGGAATTTCTCTCGGTTCTGCAACGGTAGGGCGTTTTTCCGATGGGGAAGTGGCGGTTGAAATTAACCAAAACGTCCGCGCCCGCGACGTCTTTGTGGTGCAAAGCACCTGTGCCCCTACCAACGAAAACCTGATGGAGTTACTCATCATGGTGGACGCTCTGAAACGGGCCTCGGCAGAGCGTATCAGCGCGGTGATTCCTTACTTTGGCTACGCGCGTCAAGACCGCCGCCCTCGCTCAACCCGGGTTCCGATTACGGCCAAAGTGGTCGCCAACATGCTGCAAGCGGCCGGTGTTTCAAGGGTACTGACCATGGATTTACATGCCGATCAGATCCAGGGCTTTTTCGATATTCCCGTAGACAACATTTATGCCTCCCCGGTGCTTTTAGGTGATTTGCGCCAAAAGAACTACGAAGACTTGATTGTGGTGTCTCCAGACGTTGGCGGTGTGGTGCGGGCGCGGGCGCTTGCCAAGCAACTCAACTGCGACCTGGCCATTATTGATAAACGCCGACCCAAAGCCAATGTGAGTGAAGTGATGCACGTCATTGGCGAGATCGAAGGGCGCAACTGCGTCGTCATGGATGACATGATTGACACCGCAGGTACCTTGGTCAAGGCCGCAGAAGTTCTCAAGGCGCGCGGTGCCAAAAAAGTCTATGCCTATTGCACCCACCCTATTTTTTCAGGCCCTGCTATCGAGCGTATTGCCAATGGCGATGCCTTAGATGAGGTGGTTGTTACCAACACGATTCCGCTGAGTGATGCGGCGTCCCAATGTAAAAAAATTCGCCAACTCACCGTGGCTCCGCTGATTGCAGAAACAATCATGCGCATTGCCAAGGGTGAGTCGGTTATGAGTTTGTTCTCGGACCAAGATAACCTTTTCTAACCGAGACAAAAAGCCGGGGCCGTGCTGCGTTCTGTGGCAAACGGCCTCTTTTTAAAACTGGAGTCACACTGGTCGCGGTGGACTCTTTCAGGAGTAAGTTATGAAATTTGTCGCTTTTGAGCGCGCTAAGCAGGGCACGGGTGCGAGCCGCCGTCTCCGCATTACAGGTCGCACACCCGGTATCGTTTACGGCGGTACCGCTGAGCCTTTGAATATTGAGCTTGACCACAACGCGTTGTGGCACGCCATCAAGAAAGAAGCGTTCCACGCATCTATCTTGGATATGGAACTCAACGGTGCGGAAAGCAAAGTATTGCTGCGCAACGTGCAGATGCACCCCTTCAAACAATTGATTTTGCACATCGACTTTCAACGCGTCGAAGCCAATACGACTTTGCATATGAAAGTGCCATTGCACTTCAGCGGCGAAGAAAATTCTCCTGCGGTGAAGTTGGATGCGTGCTTGATTAACCACGTGGTGACTGAACTTGAAGTGGCTTGTCTGCCTGCCGACTTGCCTGAGTTCATCGCGGTGGATTTGAGCACTTTGAAGAAAGGCACTTCTTTGCACGCCAAAGACCTGACCTTGCCAAAAGGCGTCTCTGCCGTCGTTCGTGGCAAAGAAAACCCAGTGATCGTCTCCGTGGTCGCTCCCGTGGCTGAAGTGGTTGAAGCCCCCGTGGCCGCAGCAGCTCCCGCCGCTAAAGGCAAAGCCAAGAAATAAGCCCAGGCTTTTTCTAATTCAAAGGCCTGACCCTGTGATGGGGGCAGGCCTTTTTGCTTTACGCAACACACTTTTCGTCTACCATCGCAACCATGATTAAACTGATCGCAGGCCTTGGCAATCCCGGCCCCGAATACGAAAACACCCGTCACAACGCAGGATTTTTATTCTTGGACGCTGTCGCACGCGAACTCAAAGTATCTTGGGCCATGGACAAAAGTTACCACGCACTTGTGGCCCGAACCACGGTACAAGGTGAGACGGTCTGGCTGCTCAAGCCACAAACCTTTATGAACCTCTCGGGTAAGTCCGTATCCGCATTGGCCCGGTTTTTTAAAGTGAAACCCGAAGAAGTATTGGTGGTCCACGATGAGCTCGACCTCGCGCCTGGCGAAGCCAAACTCAAATTCGGCGGCGGCCATGCCGGCCACAACGGCTTGCGCGATATTCACGCCCAACTCGCGACCGGCGACTACTGGCGTCTGCGCCTTGGCATTGGCCACCCCGGAGATAAATTAGAGGTCGCTAACTGGGTTTTGAAAAAACCGTCCCTTGATCACCGGATTGCCTTAGAGCAAAGTATCGACAGATCCCTCAAGGCCTTGCCCGCTTTGTTGGCGGGCGATATGACCAAAGCCACGATGCTGATCCACACCAGCAAACCGCCAAGGCCTAAACCGCCTGTGCCGCCCAAGCCCGAACTTGGGGCCCCAGAGCTTCCTCAAAGCGAGTCCGAACCTTTCGTCAAGCCATGAGAAAAATCCAATGTGCTGTCTTGGTGGTTTTTTTCTTCGCGGGTCTAGGCAGTGCGTCGGCACAGACTCCTGTGTACAAATGCGCTAACCAATACAGCGACACTCCGTGCCCCCATGCGGTTGAGGTCAAAGCCGATGATGCACGCAGTTCGACACAAAAATCGCAAGCTGACGCATCCACCAAGCGCACAGCGGCAACGGGAAAAGAGCTTGAGAAAAAACGCCTTGCAGAAAATGCCATAGCGGCAAAAGCAGCGCCACCCCAGCGGATCAGTAAAACACGTCCAGAACCTAAAAAAGAGCCACTGGTCGTTCTCAAAAAACCCAAGCTTCAAACCAAAGAGAAGTCAGACGCTTTTGTAAGTCAAGTTCCTCAGACTAAGAAATCTTCGCCCTAAGACGCAGCATTCGATTGCAATCGACGGTATTTTTGCCACAGCGTTTCGCGGTCTTCTACAAATTCGGGGTGAATCGGAATACACGCGACCGGACAGACTTGTACACACTGGGGTTCATCGAAATGACCCACGCACTCGGTGCATTTGTGGGGGTCAATTTCGTAAATCTCTTTGCCCATATAAATGGCATCGTTAGGACACTCGGGCTCGCAGACGTCACAGTTGATGCATTCATCGGTAATGATCAAAGCCATAGCGCGTCTTTCAAGTCGCAGTTCGAACTTTGGTCTGCATGCGCGCCCACACCGAAGGCGCGACAAATTGCGCGGCATCGCCTTGCAGCATGGCGATTTCTTTGACCAAGGTACTCGAAATATGCTGGTAACGCGCATCAGGCGTTAAAAATACGGTGTCCAGTTCAGGTACCAAGGCCCGGTTCATGCCCGCGAGTTGGCTCTCAAAGTCAAAATCTGTCACGCTGCGCACTCCACGCACCATCGCCTTTGCGCCATGAAGGATTGCAAACTCTGTTACCAATCCAGAGAACGGCAGTACCTGGATATTGCCCAACGGTTTTACGGCTTCACTCACACAGTCGAGCCGCTCTTCCAAGGTAAATAAGGTTTTTTTATGGTGGGCTTGTGCCACAGCAACGATGACTGTGCCAAACAAGGCAGACGCTCGGCGAATGATGTCTTGGTGGCCCAAGGTCATCGGGTCGAAGGTTCCAGGGTAAACGGCAATAGTTGAAGAGGCCATGGATGAACTCCTGTTCAGGGGGCGAGCGCGGGCGTTAAGACGTGGGCATGCACCGCCCCAGCCTTGAGGTAGCGGTGAACCGCTAAGCCTAAAGGCGCAAGTTGTGTGTCGGTCCACGCCGTGGGAGACTCTAAATACACAAACCCGTCCACAGCCACAGCGCGACTCGCTGCTGCAAGCGCGGGTTCATAAAGTGCCGATTCAAAAGGCGGGTCAATGAAAATCACATGCAAGCTCGCTGGCGTCGCTTGGCGCAGAGATGCCACACCGTCACCGCGCAAAACATGCACCTGGCTGGCTTCTAATTGCGCTTGGGTTGCTTTAAGTTGCTCTATCAACGCGCTGTCTTGTTCCACCACGATCACGTCGGCAGCACCGCGCGAAGCGGCCTCAAACCCCAGCGCTCCCGTTCCCGCAAAAACGTCCATGCAGCGCAACCCCCGCATATCCTGCCCCAACCAGTTAAACAAGGTTTCCCTCACCCGGTCTGGAGTAGGCCGCAGGCCGGGCTTGTCAGCAACTTTGAGTTTCGTTCGTTTCCAGAGGCCGCCAATAATTCGAACTTCATGGCTGCGTTGAATTTGGGGCCCATGCTTGTGTACTGGAACACGTGGCTTTTTCGTTTTCATGGGCGTATTGTCAGGCTTCTTAAGATGGGCAGGGAATCGATTCACACCACGGCATGTGTGGGATAGTCTGGATGGGTGAATACTTTGCCATACATTCCTTCGGCAGCATAGGCTTTTTGTACTTCAGGCCGCGCTTCCAAGGTTTGCAA
>JBAXOC010000155.1:0-4518 GCA_037133455.1 Comamonadaceae bacterium
GTCGCATCCGAAAAACGGTCGCAAAGAACCACTTGCCCTTGGGCTAATGCGGGCGCAATGACTTGTTGAATGTGGTCTCTACGGGCTGCAAAAACCAACAAGGACTCGGTTAAAGCATCCATGGGGTCGTTCAGTACCAAGCGGCGCAGCGTTTCCGCCAAGGGCGTCCCCCCGGGTTCGCGGGTCTGGGTGACCGCCCTGCCCTGCGCTTTAAATGCCTGGGCCAATGCGGCAATATGGGTGGACTTGCCAGCGCCGTCAATCCCCTCAAAACTGATAAATAAACCGCTCATTTTTTCGGTGCTTTTCAACTTTTTATTTGCCACGTTGGTATTTATTGACTGCACGGTTGTGTTCGTCAAGGGTTTCGCTGAAGGCGCTGGTGCCGTCGCCTCGGGCTACAAAGTACAAGGCTTTGGTAGCCGCTGGGTGCGCTGCGGCCCACAAGGCTTGGCGACCGGGCATGGCAATTGGCGTTGGCGGTAATCCGGCCCGAGTGTAGGTGTTGTAAGGCGTGTCGCTTAGTAAATCATTTTTCCGTAAATTGCCATCGAATGCCTCCCCAATACCATAAATTACCGTAGGGTCGGTTTGCAAACGCATGCCTAAAAGTAAGCGGTTATTAAAAACGGCTGCGATTTGCGGCTGGTCTGACGCGCGGCCCGTTTCTTTTTCAACAATACTGGCAAGCGTCAACACTTGGTCGGGCGATTGCAGCGGCACGCTCGGATTTCGCTGACTCCACGCCAATGCAAGTTTGGTATCCATCGCCCGCATGGCGCGCTTGAGGACGGCCATGTCGGTTGAGCCCTTGGAGTAGGTGTAGGTATCAGGGTAAAACCGGCCTTCAGGGTGAACCCCTTCGCGGCCCAGCCGTTGCATCAGCTCCGAGTTATCAAGTTGGGCTGATTCCGGTTTTAATTGTTCGGCCTTTGCCAAGGCAAGACGAAATTGCTTGAACGTCCAGCCTTCAACCAACGTCACGCTGCGAAGGGCTTCGTCTCCTTGAACCAACTTATTCAGCAAAGACCGCGGGCTTACCTCGCCTTCTAATTCATAACTTCCAGCGCGAATTTGTCGTGCGTCTCCGGAAAACTTGAACCATAAGTAAAGCAATCGGGGGTGAAGTGGGATGCCGGCTTTGGCAGCCACTTGGGCGACTTCGCGGGGGGAGGTTCCGGGCTCGATTGACACATCTACGACGCCCTGGCGAAGGCTCACCGGATGATTCACCCACCAATAGCAAGCGCCTGCTATCGCAAAGCAGCCCAGCAGGACCGAAATAAGAAAGGTACGCAAAACCCGTCGCCTCTGAATGGATAAAACAGAATCATAGTTCAAGCTCTGGGGATAAAAAAAGACGCACCAAACAGAAAAATTTGTAACCAAGAATTGACCAAGATCAATCAAACCCATGTTTCTAGGCGCCAAGGTACTTTTCAGGCTCTGGAGTGGTTCAAGATTCGGACTATTGGAAAAAGCAAAGGCGCACATTTTTTTCGCCTGCGGCTTGAACCCATATTGATAAGCACAATGAGTACCCAAATAACAGAACAAGCCGACCCCGTTTCCGATTTATTGGCAATGTGTTCACGCTCAGGCTTAAAGACGTGGTGCCTGCAGGGGCAAACGTTAATTCCTGTGGTTCAAGGCGGGATGGGGATCGGGGTATCCGCGGGCTCCTTGGCAGGTGCCGTCGCTCGGCAAGGCGGAGTCGGAACCATTTCTGCGGTCGATTTGCGGCGCTTGCACCCCGATTTAATGGCCTTAACAGCGCACCTCGACAAAGAACCAGACGCAAAAGAAATCATCGAGGCAGCTAACCTAGAAGCCTTGTCACGCGAAATCAGCAAGGCCCGCAAGCTCTCTCTTGGACACGGGAAGATCGCAGTCAACATCATGAAGGCCGTAGGGCAATACCAAGCGTATGTAGAAAAATCCTTGGAGTGTGGCGCGGATGCGTTGGTCGTGGGGGCCGGCTTGCCACTAGACTTGCCTGAATTAGCGAAAAATTATCCCAGCGCGGCTTTGATCCCGATCCTGTCCGATGCCCGAGGCGTTCAGCTCTTGGTTCGAAAATGGGAGAAGAAAGGCCGCTTGCCTGATGCGATTGTGATTGAACACCCGCGCTTGGCCGGGGGCCATCTGGGGGCTGCCAAAGTCGCCGACCTGCAAGACACGCGCTTTGATTTTGATGTGGTGCTTCCGCAAGTTTTAGAGTTTTTTAAAGCATCCGGCTTGGAAGGAAAAATCCCTTTGATTGCTGCCGGTGGTATTTCAAGCCGAGAAGACATAGCGCGGCTCCAAGTATTGGGCGCTGCCGCAGTCCAACTCGGCACCGCATTCGCTGTCACCCAAGAATGTGATGCGGCACTCGCCTTCAAACAGGTTTTGGCTTGGGCCCAGCCTGAAGACATGGTTGAATTTACCAGCGTGGCTGGGTTGCCTGCCCGCGCCGTTCGAACGCCGTGGTTGGATAAGTACTTGCGAATTGAGCCCAAGTTACAAAAAGCCGCCCACGTGAAGAAAAAATGCAATATGTCTTTTGACTGTTTAACCCACTGCGGCTTGCGTGATGGCGTGGCAACGATGGGGCAGTTTTGTATTGACCAGCAACTCGGCCATGCCTTTGAAGGCGACGTGCACAAAGGTCTGTTCTTTCGAGGGGCGGGAACCCTGCCTTTTGGGATCCAGATTCGCTCGGTCCAAGAATTAATGCAATGGCTCTGCGGTGGTATTCAACCCGCTTTAGTAACCGAATTAACCCATGAAAAACAATGAATTCAAAGGTATGAAAGCGCCTCTTCAAAGCCAACCCATCTCAGACGATGTTCTCCGAGAAAAGTATTTAAAACTCGGGGAAACGGGGGTCGGCGACTTGTATGTCCGAGTGGCCAAAGCGTTGGCATCGGTGGAGCTTGAGCACAATCAAAAGAAATACGAGGCCCTTTTTCTAAAGAACCTATACCTCGGCGCGATTGGTGCGGGACGCATCATGAGTTCTGCGGGAACGTCGATTCAAGCGACCTTGATCAATTGTTTTGTCCAACCCGTGGGTGACTGTATCCAAGGCACTGACGCTGATGGCTACCCTGGAATATACGAGGCGCTTCGCGAGGCGGCTGAAACCATGCGTCGCGGCGGCGGAGTGGGCTACGATTTTTCCCGAATTCGCCCACGTGGAGCCTACGTCAAAGGTACTGCGTCTATTGCTTCTGGGCCGTGTAGTTACATCAACGTCTTTGACCAATCGTGTTCCACGGTGGAAAGCGCAGGAGCCCGCCGAGGCGCCCAAATGGGCGTATTGCGGATTGACCATCCTGACGTTTTCGAATTCATAAACGCCAAGCGAACCCCCGGACGTTGGAACAACTTTAACGTCTCGGTTGCGGTGAGTGATGCGTTCATGGACGCACTGCAAACCGGTAAAACCTGGCAACTGGTTCACCAAGCAAAGCCCTGTGATGCCAAGTTAAATGAAGGTGCAAGTCAGCGTGACGATGGCCAATGGGTTTACCAAACTTTGCCAGCGCAAGACCTGTGGGATGCCATCATGCGCTCGGCCTATGACTATGCCGAGCCAGGCATCTTATTTTTAGACCACATCAATCTCGATAACAACCTGCGAGCAAGCGAATCCATTGCTGCAACCAATCCGTGTGGAGAGCAGCCGCTCCCGCCCTATGGCTGTTGTGATCTAGGCCCCGTGATCTTGCCGCAGTTTGTCCGCCATCCTTTTTCTATTGGGGGGGAAGCGCAGTTTGACTTCCCCGCGTTTGAGAGCGCGGTTGCTTTGCAAGTTCGGGCCTTAGACAACGTGTTAGATCTCACCTTTTGGCCACTGAAACAGCAACAAGAAGAAGCGATTGCAAAGCGACGTATTGGTGTGGGGTTTACCGGCTTGGGCAACGCCTTGGCGATGTTGTGTCTGCGCTACGACCGCCCTGAAGGCCGCGACATGGCCGCGCGGATTGCAGAGTCGATGCGAGACGCAGCCTACACAGCGTCGGTTGCGCTTGCGCAAGAAAAAGGCGCTTTCCCCCTGTTTAACGCAGACAGCTATTTGTTGGCCGATAACTTCTCCAGCCGTTTGCCCGAGGCGCTCAAAGCATCAATCCGAGTGCATGGCATTCGCAACAGCCATTTGCTATCGATTGCCCCCACCGGCACCGTCAGTTTGGCGTTTGCGGACAACGCATCCAATGGCATCGAGCCGTCCTTTTCATGGGAGTACAAACGAAAAAAACGCGAGGCCGATGGAAGCACGACTGAATACGCTGTTCAAGACCATGCCTGGCGCATGTACCAACACCTAGGCGGCAGCGTTGACCCTCTGCCTGCGTATTTCGTCTCTGCCATGGACATGGCGGCACAAGACCATATCGCGATGATGCAAGCGGTTCAGCCCTTTGTAGACACCGCTATTTCCAAAACCGTCAACGTTCCGATCGATTACGACTACGAAAAGTTCAAGCAGTTGTATTTGCAAGCTTGGCAAGCCAACCTGAAAGGTTTGGC
>JBAXOC010000156.1:0-4500 GCA_037133455.1 Comamonadaceae bacterium
GCCCCCAAGGGCTTTTCGGGGCGAAAGACCTATGAACGCCGCGCCTTGGATCGCCGTTGTTGCAGGCCTCGTGTTCGCGCCCGAGCTCTTACACAGCACCTGGGCGCTCACGCTGCTCTCACAAATCGGCATCGCGACGATTGCGTGTTTGTCGTTTAACTTGCTCCTCGGCCAAGGCGGGATGTTGAGTTTTGGCCACGCAACTTACACCGGCTTAGGGGCTTACGGCGCGATCCACACGCTCAACGCGGCCCGTGCGGCGGGAGTTGATTTTCCGGTGAGTTTGATTCCTTTAGCCGGAGGCATCTCGGGTTTGGTGGCTGCGTCCGTTTTGGGGTTTCTAAGCTCGCGGCGCGGCGGCACGGCCTTGGCGATGGTGACCTTGGGCTTGGCCGAATTGGTTTTTTCTGTGGCGCTGATGGGCTTCGCTTTTTTTGGTGGCGAGTCGGGTATTGCCGGTAACCGGGTCACGGAGTCTGCGCCGTGGGGGGTGACGTTTGCGTCGCCAGTAGAGATGTATTACCTGATCGCGGCCTACGCTTTGCTATCGACGGTGGCGCTTTACGCGTTGACCACGACCCCTTGGGGAAAGATGTTGAACGCGGTGCGAGACAACGCCATGCGCGTGGAATTTTTGGGCACCAACCCGCAGACGATTCGTTACCGTGCTTTTTTATTCTCCGCTTTTTTTGCTGGAATTTCTGGCGGCTTGGCGGCCTTGCTTTTTGAGCGCGTAACCCCCGATGCTTTGGGCTTGGAGCGCTCGGCTTCGTTAGTTTTGTTTACGTATTTAGGTGGTATCCAAAGCTTTATCGGCCCAGTGGTTGGCGCGGTTTTGATGGTGTTAGCCAACGTGGGTTTAAGCAGCCTGACCCCCGCGTGGCTTTTGTATGTGGGCTTGGCTTTTGTTTTTGGCGTGATGTTCGCACCCCAAGGGCTGACAGGTTTATTGCAAACCGCAATGGCCCAACCCTGGACGTTTTACGTTCGCTACAGCGTGATTCTTTTAGCCCTGTTTATGAGTTTGGGCGTGGCCTTGATCGGCATCGCAGCTTTGGTAGAAATGGCTTACCAATTGCAACTCGAAGCCAGCTTAGGCCCTAACGTTGCCTTTGGTGCGTTTCAATTGCACATCAACCGCTGGCAAGACTGGGCTGCGGCTTTTGCAGTTGCGCTCTCCGGCGGGTGGCTTTTTCTGCGGTTGCGCCACGCGCTGATCGAGCGCATGGGAGTGAAGGCGTGAGCGCCATCCTCGAACTCAAAAACGTACAGAAGCGCTTTGGCGCGACGGAGATTCTTCGGGGCATTGATTTGTCCATTTCCGCAGGCGAGCGGGTGGCGCTGATTGGTCCCAATGGCGCGGGGAAAACCACGCTTTTTAATCTGGTCAGCGGCCGCTTTGCGCCGAGCGCGGGTGAAGTTTGGTTAAAGAATCAGCGCATCGACGGAAAGAAACCCTATGCGATTGCGCGCTTGGGTTTGGCGCGGAGCTTTCAAGCCACCCAGGTTTTTTCTGGGCTGTCGGTGTTTGAGAATTTACGCTGCAGCGTGCTTTTGGGTTTGGGGTATGGCGGCCAGTGGCTTACGTCGGTATCGCGCCTAAAAGAGGTAACGGCCCGAACTGAGGCTTTGATGGAACAAACCCATTTAGAGAAGCAACGCGATACCTTGGCGCAAGCTCTCACGTATGCCGACCAACGCGCTTTGGAGCTAGGAATTACCTTGGGAGGCGGGGCCGATGTGATTTTGCTCGATGAGCCCACCGCAGGAATGAGCCAGACCGAAACGCTGTTTTTTTTAGAGCTGATTAAAACCGCAACGCACGGTAAAACCTTGCTGATGGTGGAACACGACATGGGCGTGGTCTTTGGTTTGGCGGACAAGATTGCGGTGTTGGCAGAAGGCAAGCTCCTGGCGTTTGATACGCCCCAAGCCGTTCGCGCCAACGCGGCGGTTCAAGACGCTTACCTTGGCGATTTTTTAGTTTCGGTTTCAGCTTCAGCGTAACGCGTATGAACGGACTCCAAGTCAACCAACTCCATGCGTTTTATGGCAAAAGCCATGTGTTGCGCGGAATCGATTTGTCGGTGGCCCCGGGTGAAATCGTCGCGGTCTTGGGCCGCAACGGCTCAGGCCGCTCCACGCTGGCCCGCGCCTTGGTCGGTCAACTGCCGTGTAGCGGCTCAGTGGTTTGGAACGGCCAAGCCTTGAGCGGTCGCAAAGCCTTTGACATCGCCCAACTGGGCGTGGGCTACTTGCCCGAGAGCCGCGATATTTTTCCAACGCTTTCAGCCCATCAAAATTTATTACTGGGCTTAAAGAAAAACACGCCGTCTTCAGAAGCCTTGTTTCAAAAGATCTACGGACTTTTCCCCAAGCTTCAAGAACGCCAACACGCCTTAGGCGCAAGCCTCTCCGGCGGAGAACAACAAATGTTGGCCTTGGGTCGAACGTTGATGGGGCAGCCCCAACTGTTGGTAGCCGACGAGCCCAGCGAAGGTTTAGCGCCGCAGATGGTAAAAACCATCGCCAAGGTTCTCCAAGATTTAGCCCAGAGCGGCGTTGCCATCGTTTTAATGGAACAAAAGCTGGCGCTTGCGCTTCAAATCGCCCACCGCGCCGTGGTGATCGGCCATGGCCAAATTGTTTTTGATGGAACCCCGCAGGCCTTAGCGGCCCGCCCTGCGATTTGCCAAGAGTGGCTGGGCGTTTAAGTCTCTACGGAGACAAACGCCAAAAGCCAGTTTCAGAAACCCCCTACAATTTGCCAAAAAAGAACGACCGTTCTATTTTGAGATCGCCATTAAGATCACCCCTAAGATTACCTCTAAGATTACTTTTCTTCGCTTTACTATTTTTCAAGGATTGAACGCATGACTGCCCATTACAAAGTCCACGGCGACATTGCCGTCATTACGCTGGATAACCCACCGGTCAATGGTCTGGGCTTGGCTACGCGCCAAGGCATCGCCCACGGTATGGAACAAGCCCAAGCCGACGCAGCGGTGAAAGCCATTGTGATTACCGGCGCAGGAAAAGCGTTTTCAGGCGGCGCCGATATCCGCGAATTTGGTTCCTCTAAAGCGATGCAAGAACCCAACCTCAACAGCGTGATCTTGCTGTTGGAAAAATCAACCAAGCCCGTTGTTGCGGCGATCCACACGGTCGTTATGGGCGGGGGCTTGGAGTTGGCTCTCGGCTGCCATTACCGAATTGCTGCGCCAGGTACAAGTGTGGCTTTGCCTGAAGTGAAGCTCGGTTTGCTCCCCGGTGGCGGCGGAACCCAGCGTTTGCCTCGCGTACTCGGCATTGAGCCTGCGCTCAATATGATTGTCAGCGGCGAAGCGATTAAGAGCGAAATGTTGGCGATGTTGCCCGGCCAAAAATTGTTTGATGCGATATCTGCTTCAGCGGAATCCTTGGCTGAAGAAGCCTTGGCGTATGCCCGCTCTGTGGCTGCAACGCGGCCTTTGCCTTTGGTGCGTGATCTGCCTTGCAAACACCCCCAAGGCGATGCGTATTTCCAGTTCACGCGCAATATGGTCGGCGCGATGTCGAAAAACTACCCCGCGCCTTTGAAATGTATTGACGCAGTCGAAGCGGCCAGCAAAAAGAAATTTGAAGACGGTATGGCCACCGAGCGCGAGATTTTTATCAACCTGATGTGGACGTCCGAGAGCCGCGCCTTGCGTCACCTTTTCTTAGGTGAACGCGCTGCCTCCAAAATTCCTGATGTGCCTTCAACCACGCCTTTGCGTGAGATCAAGAGCATCGCGGTTATCGGCGCTGGCACCATGGGCGGCGGTATCGCGATGAACTTCTTGAATGCAGGTATTGCGGTGAAGATGTTGGAGATGAAGCAAGACGCACTTGACCGCGGCCTTGCCACCATCCGTAAAAACTACGAAGCCCAAGTTAAAAAAGGCAAACTCAAGCAAGACAAATACGACCAGCGCATGGCCTTGTTGACAACCACCTTGAGCTACGACGACCTCGGCACGACCGACATGGTGATCGAAGCGGTGTTTGAAGAAATTGGCGTGAAAGAAGCGGTCTTTAAAGAACTCGACCGCGTCATGAAGCCCGGCGCGATTTTGGCAACCAACACCTCGACGCTCGACGTCAACAAAATTGCCAACTTCACCAAGCGCCCCCAAGACGTGGTGGGCCTTCATTTCTTTAGCCCCGCTAACGTGATGAAGTTACTTGAAGTGGTGCGCGGCGCGAAGACCGCGCTTGACGTGATGGCAACGGTCATGGCCGTTGCGAAAAAGATTCGCAAGACGGCAGTGGTCTCCGGTGTGTGCGACGGCTTTATTGGTAACCGCATGATCGAGCAGTACGGCCGCCAAGGCGGTTTCTTGTTAGACGAAGGCTGTACGCCTGAGCAAGTCGACAAAGCGATGGAAAAGTTTGGCATGGCCATGGGCCCCTTCCGTATGGGTGACCTGGCCGGTAACGACATCGGCTGGGCGATTCGCAAACGCCGCTCGGTTGAAC
>JBAXOC010000157.1:0-4476 GCA_037133455.1 Comamonadaceae bacterium
GCGCAAATGTCTGGCAACAACCAACAAAGCAGCTGGGCCGCCTTGGTCGCTGCGAGCGCTTTGCACTCTAATGAGAGCACACAAGGAGACGCCTGGGAAACCCTGCAACTCGATGTTCCAGAAGGTTTGGATTTGGAGGCGACGATGAATACCCCCACACATTCCCCGGCAGAAACCCCGGTGGGTAACGCGCCGCTAACCAGCGGTGCCGCCCCGACCGGAGCCACTATAAAAGGTGAAGCGCCCAATCCCCAAGCCCTGGCCGAACAACGTGCCGCGCAATACCAACAATTGGCCGATAAACTAGGCGAAGCGGTCGCACAACGACTGATGGGACAAATTGAACGCGGACAATGGAAAATGCAGATGCGGATGCAGCCCGGAAGTTTGGGGCAAATTCATATTCAGTTAGATATGCACGCTGGCGGTTTAGATGCTTTATTTAGTTCAGACAACAACGTGACGCGCGAGTTGTTAGCCCAAGGATCAGCCAAATTGAAAGACACACTCGCTCAATCCGGCATGGAAGTTGCTTCCGTATGGGTCAATGGGGATGGAAGCCGGAAATCTGGCGGAAATCCGACACCTGGACGCAATCC
Source organism: Comamonadaceae bacterium (assembly GCA_037133455.1). GTDB lineage: Bacteria > Pseudomonadota > Gammaproteobacteria > Burkholderiales > Burkholderiaceae_C > Allorhodoferax. The sequence continues at coordinate 600 of JBAXOC010000157.1, forward strand.
TAAGGATGCGCCGGGAGAAGTAGTTCGCAAAATTGAGCCTGAGAAAACCGTTGCAGCGCCGGTGAGAGCCGAATCGACCGCAACCACAGGATTGAACGTGCTGGCCTGAGCCAGTCCCGCAAAACGATTGAAATTGAAGCAAGTGAAAGAGGTACACCATGTCTGATGCAGCAGCAGCCCCCGAAGAAGTCGAAGCCAAGCCTAAAAAGCCGATCGTCAAGATTATTCTTGCCGTATTGGCGCTCGTTTTGCTCGTCTCTGGAACCATGGTGGGCACCTTGTTTATCACTGGATTTTTCAATAAGCCCCCGCCCACTGCGGATGACATGATCGCCGAGGGCGATTCGCATGGCGAAAAACCTGCGGGCGACGGCCATGGCGAGAAAAAAGCCGAAGGCGGCCACGGTGCGCCAGCAGCTGACGCCCATGGCGGCGGTAAAGGGGATGGAAAAAATCCAAACGGTCCACCCAAACTGAACAAAAAATCACCGGACAGCCCCCGCTTTGACTACACCTACCACCAGTTAGACCGTGAGTTCTTAGTGAATCTTTCGGGTTCTCGCAAAGTCATGTCGGTGCAAATTGCCATCATGACCCGCTACGACGAGCGTGTGATCGAAAACCTCAAGAAACACGAGTTTGCTGTGCGCTCAGTGGTGATGGACGTGATGCGCCAAACGGTTGAAACTGAATTGCCAAAACCCGACTTCCGTAAAGACTTGGGCGTCAAAATTCGCGATGCCATGAATACTTTGCTCGAAAAGTACGAAGATTTCGGTGGCGTTGAAGAAGTGATGTTCACCTCCTTTATCGTCCAATAATCCCGCCTTTTTACTTTGACTCTTTTCCCTACGCAACATGGCCGATAACCTGCTCTCTGCTGAAGAACTCTCGGCCCTTGCCGACGGTGTCAATGACGGCTCGATTGCCGTTGATACCGGCTTCAACGTTTCAGCGCGGGTGAAAAAACACGACCTCGCCAGCGAAGACAGCAGCTTAGGCGTCAACATCACCTCGATTGACATGATCAACGAGCGCTTCATACGGCTTTTTCGCCAAAGCCTGATGGAAATGTTGCGCAGCAGCCCCCGCATCAATCCCACCAAAGTTCAAATTCTGAAATTTGGAGATTACGTCAAAGGGCTTAAAGCCCCGCTCTCTATTAACGTGGTTCGCATGAACCCTTTGCGCGGTTATTCCATCGTGGCGATTGACCCCACGATTGTGTTTAGCTCGCTGGACAGTTTTTTTGGCGGCTTTGGCCAAGGCACCTTAGGCCAACTCTCTCCTGGGCGCATGTTCACTCCCATGGAAATGCGCATCATCAATATGATTTTGGACGTGACCTTCAAAACGCTTAAAGATGCGTGGTCTCCCATCATGCCGCTGGACTGCGAATTTGTAAGCTCGGAGATCAATCCCCAATTTGCCCAAATTGCCGATGAAAACGACCTCGTGATTTTGAGCCGGTTTGAAACCGAAACCGCGACCTCCAACTTGGGCTTTGTGGATATCGTTCAGCCTTACGTCTCCCTCAAACCCGTTCGCGAACTGCTGCGCAGCCGCGTGCAGTCTGGCGACGGCAACGAAGACTCTGACCGCCAATGGCATATCGAGTTGGAAGAAGCGGTGGGCAGCTCTTGCTTAGAAGCCAACGTGATCTTGGGCCAAATTCACACCACGCTCAAAACCGTAGAAAGCATGCAAGCGGGCGATATCTTGCATTTCAAAAAACCCGAGTTCGCCAGCCTCCAACCCAATGGGATTCCCGCCTTTGAGGTGCATGTCGGTACACTAGGGGCGCAAACTGCGGTTCAAATCGAACGTGCAGTAGCCCCTGGCAACCACTAATTTTTAGGAAGAACGCCATGAGCGACACCACGACTGAAACCCCCGAGCTTGAGCACAGCGCTGAGCCGAGTAAACAAATTAACCCTGAAGTGCTTCAGAACATCAGCGTGACGCTGAGTATTGAGGTCGGCCGAGCGATGATCAAAATCAAAGATTTGATGCGCTTGTCTCAAGGCAGCGTGGTAGAACTTGACCGGATTGCGGGCGAGCCTTTGGATTTGTTGATCAACAACACCGTGGTGGCCCAAGGCGAAGTGGTCTTGGTCAATGAACGCTACGGCATTCGACTGACTCGCGTGGTCCCCGCTTCTGAGCGGATGAAAAACCTTTAAGTACTATGGGAACCTCAGCCGCTGTCGGAGTCGATTGGCTGCGAATCTCTGCAAGCATCGTCTTGGTGTTTGTACTCTTAGGCGCCATGCTCTGGATGCTGCGCCGCATGAAACACATTCAAACGACCCAAGGCGGAGTGCGTAAACTAGAGGTTCTTGAAACCATTAGCGTCGGACCTCGACAAAAAATCGCTTTGCTTCGCGTTGGTAACCACCAGGTTTTGGTGGGAATGAGCGCAACCCAATTTACCGCACTGGGCCAGTGGGATGACTCCCAAGCCCCCAAGGAGACCGCTCTTGAAACGTAAATACTGGTGGGCGCTGGGCCTGGGGCTGCTTTTGTGCGTGCCCGCGCTGTCGTGGGCGCAAGGCTTGCCAATGATCAACGTCACAGGCTCTGGCAAAGGCACGCAATACAGCTTGTCTTTGCAGTTATTGGCCTTGATGACCACCATCACGCTGCTGCCTTCGCTGCTGTTGATGATGACTTCTTTTGTTCGCATCATCATCGTGATGTCTATCCTGCGCCAAGCCTTAGGCACCGGCCAAACCCCACCTAACAACGTATTGGTCGGTATTTCTCTGTTTTTAACCCTGTTCATCATGTCGCCCGTTTTGACCGACGTGTACACCAACGCGATCGTTCCTTACATGGAAAACGGCATGGCTTTTGACAAGGCCTTGGCCGCAGCAGAAGCACCGATTCGCAGCTTCATGCTCAAACAAACCCGCGAAGACGATATTGCGCTGTTTATGCAAATGGCCCGCCAAGCGGAAGTCGGTGGTGCGGAGTCGGTTCCATTCACGACCTTAGTTCCGGCCTTTATTACGTCCGAGCTCAAAAGCGCGTTCACTATCGGATTTTTAATCTACATCCCTTTTGTGGTGATCGACCTGATTGTGGCCAGCGTTTTGATGTCTATGGGTATGGCTATGCTCTCGCCGATGATGATTTCGATGCCTTTTAAGCTCATGCTGTTTGTATTGGTCGACGGCTGGAGCCTCATCATGGGCTCGCTGGCGGCTAGCTTTGCCACCTAAGTGGCATTTTTTGAATAAGGAGTTCGACGATGGACATCGCTGCAGTGATTGATTTAGGACGCCAAGCCTTGTGGATGGTGGTTCTTATCTCCGCGCCCCTCTTGGGTGTGTCCTTGGCCGTGGGCTTAGTCATTGGTATCGTTCAAGCCGCTACCTCCATCAATGAAGCCACCTTGAGTTTCATTCCTAAATTAGCGGCCTTGGCCATAACCTTGGCCCTGGTAGGCGGCTGGCAACTGGCTACCTTGGTGGACTACACCCGAAGCCTGTTCCAGCGCATTCCTTCGCTTTTTACTTAAGGACGCGCTTTGCTGCGCTGACCTTTATGAACCTTCTGGCCGCCGACATCGTAGAGAGGTTTTATACCTTCCTGTGGCCGATGCTGCGCATTTCTGCGCTCATGATGTCAGCCCCGATTTTTTCATTGCGTGCGCTTAACGTGCGTATGCGCGTGCTCTTGGCTGCAGCGCTCACTTGGATGGTGTATCCCTTATTTACTTGGCCCGCCTTAGACCCCGTGTCTGGCGCTGGAATGGTCGAGGTGTTTAACCAAATTTCAATTGGTTTGATCATGGGCTTGAGCCTGCAAGTCATTACGGCCGCAATCGTGTTGGCTGGGCAATCGGTGTCTACCGCCATGGGCTTGTCGATGG
>JBAXOC010000158.1:0-4450 GCA_037133455.1 Comamonadaceae bacterium
CACAAGGCGCGCCCGGCTTCCAGTTCGGCATTCAAGCCTTTGGTTTGGATGAAACGGTTGCGGTAACTGACCTTGCCGTTTTTGAATGCCGCCATGTGCAGCATGCCATCGCCATCAAAGGGGTGGTACTTGCCCTTGGCTTGCAAGACCGGGTTTTCGGTGTTGCGCAAATACACGCCATCCAGATCTAGCGGAATGCTGCCCTCCAAGACTTCAAGTTCGGTGGCATTGACCTCTTCAAGTAGGGGTGTCCAGGCGCCTTGCAGGTAAGGGTGGTCACCAGGAACCAGGTTGGTGCTAAGGGTGTTCAAAATTTGAGTAGACATACTGAACCTTGTTAATTACTATCACTATCTTACTAAGTATAGGGAATTTTCCATAAACACATATAAGGGTTTTCGATGATAAAAAACAGGTTTCAAACTTTCCCTTCGTTGAAAGACAAGGTCGCTATCGTTACAGGCGCAGGAAAAGGCGTTGGGCGGGCAATGAGTCTGTATTTGGCAAGCTGTGGCGTGAAGGTATTGGTCAATAACCGAAGACATCCTTCGGAAACAGATGCCCTATCCAGCGCTGCCAGCGTAGTACAAGAAATTCAGGCGCAGGGTGGGCAGGCGCAGGCCAATTACGATGACGCATTGGACCCCGATTCGGGTCGCCGCATGGTGGATCAAGCCATGAATACATGGGGAAGCTTGGATATGGTGTATGCCAATGCTGCCATTGCGCAACACGCTTCTTTTCACTCACTGAGCGTTTCACAGTTGATGCAAATCATTGAAACCGGTGTGGTGAGTACGCTGTCACTTTTTCATGCCGCCTGGCCCATTTTTAAAGAACAACGTTTTGGCAGGGCATTAGCGACCACATCCAGTGCTGGGCGCTTCGGAAATCACGGTTTGTCAGCCTACGCCGCCTCCAAAGGTGCGATTGAGTCGTTGGTTCGATCCTTAGCCCATGAAGGAGAAAAGCATAATATTTATTGCAATGCTATTTCTCCATATGCCTATTCACAAATGACCGCTTCTCACTTGCCTTCGCATTGGGTAAATAAGCTACAACCCGAAGCACTGGCCCCCGCCGTAGCCTGGTTACTTAGCAAAGAGTGCACTCTGAATGGAGAAGTCCTGGTTGCCGGGGGCGGGCGATATGCCCGCGCTTGGCCAGTAGAAACAGACCCATTGGAGGGGGAGGACCTACCTGCCATCTGGCAGGAGCTGCTTAAGAAGGATGGAAAAAGGCACAAAGACTCCGTCAGCGCTTTTGAGTCATTTATGGTGGATCGAAATTGATCAGTAGGCAATAAGCATTAGGCATTAGTTTGTAAAGCTCTGCGTAGCTTCGGGTAACTTAAGCCTTCGCTTTACGAATCACCGCCCGAACTTCATCCTCGCTGTGATCAGGTATTTGGCTGTCAATTTGCAGCAGCAATCCCAAAACCCGTGCCCCATGTTCTACCGCAATCGATCCGTATTTGATATCGCCTTGAACCAAAGCGCTGGCATGAAGCTCGATGCGCTCTAGGGCGTGAATATTGCCGGTCACTTTGCCTGCGACGATGATGCGGTGGGCGCGAACATCTCCTTGCACCACGCCACTTGCGCCAATGACCACCGTAATCGGTAAATCAGAATGTGCTTCGATATGACCGACGACGGTTCCATCTAAGCGCAAGCTGTCCGTTGCCAAAATGCGGCCATGCATTTCGCATTGGGGCCCAATCAAGGTGTCAAATTTTTCTGCACTCAACACCAACGGGCTTGCGGAAGATTTCTTTTTACCAAACATGGGAACTGGCCTCGGGGTGTGTTTTGAGGAATTTTGCGTGAGCAGCGAGTGCGAGGTTGGGTGCTAAAGATTGTCCTTGGTATAACACCTCGTAATGCAGATGTGCGCCGGTCGAGCGCCCGGAGTTACCAAGTCGTCCAATGAGCTGTCCGCGCTGAAGTCGCTGCCCTGGGTTGACCAGCCGCTCGCGCAGGTGGGCGTAGCGGGTAACGTGACCTTCGGGGTGGGCGATTTCGACCACATTGCCATAGGCGCCTGAGAATTCGGAGCGGATGACTTTGCCGCTGGCAGTTGCAAGAACAGCGCTGCCTAGCGGTGCCACGAGGTCAATGCCTTCATGGAGGCTAGCTTCTCCTGTAATAGGGTCCGCCCGAACACCAAAGCCGCTGGTCACATGAAAATCGACTGCCAAAGGCAAAGCCGTTGGCAGTTTCGCCAAGCGCTGTAAATCCTGCTGCCATTGCTCTTGGTTTTCTAACAGTGAATGGTTCAAGTCGGCGAGTTGTTGTTGGGTGACTGCGAGTTGGTTGGATAAATCGGGCTCTTTTAAGCGCCAAGAAGAAATGATTTTGAGAGGGCCACCTTGGCCTTTGGGGCTGGGTGTTTTGGCTTGGTGAAACAGCGACTCAATCCCGAACATTTCTGTCCATTGGCGTTTGCTTTTTTCTATATCGCCTAGGCGTTGAACCACTTCAGAATATTGCGACTGAAGGGCGTGTAACTGCTCCCGGTAGCCTATTTCCATTCTTTGTTGGTCTTGTTCGGAGCTGACGCCGCCTAAGCTTCGGGCCAGCGAGGGCGCGTAGTCAATGGCAACACGTAGCCCAACAAAATGAAATAAAACACCGATCAAAACGCACGATGCAGCCGCTAAGCCCATGGCAGCAGCGACTTTTCGAGCGGTGATAGAAATAGTGACAACGCGGGCCGCAGGCCCCGATACCCAGATCAATTGCATGACCCCTCCCAGGGTTGACGAAAGTGTAATTTTTGCCGCCCCGCTTGTATGCGGGGTCGGCCATGGCAGCGGGCCGTTATCGACCTCTTTTGCAAAAAAGTATTTTAGCGCAAGACCTTTCCTTACTCTGGAATCACCGCCGTCACTTCAATTTCCACCTTCGCCCGGTCTTCAATCAGGGCAGAAACTTGCACTGCCGTCATCGCTGCGTTAAAGCTGCCGATGGTTTCTCTAAACGCCTGACCGATTTCGCGGGCTGCTGCGAGGTATTCGCGCTTGTCGGTTACGTACCAAGTCATTCGCACGATATGCTCCGGTTTTGCGCCGGCTTCGTTCAACACGGCAACAATGTTTTCCAGAGCCTGTCGGACTTGGCCAGCAAAATCATCGGTTTGGAATTGGCATTGTGCGTCCCAGCCGATCATTCCGGCAACACATACGGTTTTTCCGCTGGCCATCACCCCGTTGGAGTAACCGCGGGGCCGGGGCCATGCAGCGGGTTGTAGTATTTTCATGGTTGTTCCTTTTAAACCCCGATGTAGCGATGCCAGAGTTCAGGGTTCTCGCTCAATGCGTTCGAGTCTCCACTCCAGACCACTTTGCCGCGTTCAATCAAGGTGTGGTGATCGGCGAGTTGCACCAAGCGCTGAACGTATTTATCAATGATCAAAATACTTTGGCCTTGTGCGCGAAGGGCTCCCAAGCAATTCCAAATGTCTTCCCGAATCAAAGGCGCTAAGCCCTCGGTGGCTTCGTCCAAGATCAGTAAATGGGGGTTGGTCATTAGCGCTCGGCCGATGGCCAACATCTGTTGCTCTCCGCCTGAGAGTTGGTTGCCCATATGGCGGCTGCGTTCGGCCAATCGCGGAAAAAGGTCAAAGACACGCTCCAGCGTCCAAGGCGCAGTTGACGCATTGCGGTTGGCTGCGAACGCTTTTAAATTTTCGGTGACGGTCAAGGTGGGAAAAATCAAACGGCCTTCGGGAACCACGGCCATTCCCATGCGGGCGATGCGGTCTGGGCTGAGTTGGTCAATGCGTTCGCCTAAGAAGTGAACGGCTCCACTGTGGGCAGGGGTCAAACCCAAGATAGACCGCACCGTGGTAGTTTTACCCATGCCGTTGCGCCCAAGCAAAGTAGCAAAGCCGCCAGCGGGAATTTGCAGGTCAATACCAAAGAGGATTTGGCTTGGCCCATACGACGTTTGTAAATTCTCTACCCGAAGCAGATCGCTCATGGCTTGACCTGCGGCAGGTTGTTGTGTTGAAACTCATCACCGAGGTAGGCGACTTTGACTGACGGGTTGTCTTTGATCTCTTGGGCATTTCCAGTGGCAATGACCTTGCCAAAAACCAGGACCGAAATCGTGTCAGCCAATTTGAAAACGGCGTCCATGTCGTGTTCTACAAGCACCACTGTCGTTTCGCCGCGCAGGCTGTCTAACAAACCCACCATGCGTTCGGTTTCTTCTGGCCCCATACCTGCCATGGGCTCATCGAGTAGGAGCAGTTGGGGGCGACTGGCCAGCGCCAAGCCCACTTCGAGTTGGCGCTGTTCTCCGTGGGACAAAGCTTGGGCTAATTGGGTCAGGCGTGTGCCTAAACCGACGCGTTGGGCGACGGCGTGGGCCTTTTCAAAGCGTTCTTTTTCTGATCGGGCGTTTGACCAAAAGCGAAAGCTGCTGCCTTCAATGGCTTGAACGGC
>JBAXOC010000159.1:0-4439 GCA_037133455.1 Comamonadaceae bacterium
GCCCCATAAAACGGCAGTTTTTATACCTAAAACTTGGAGCGCACTTTGAACGGCTCGGCCATGCTTTTCGGAGCCCATAACTGCAAAGGCCGGTTGGTGTGTAACGCATTGCGCTACAATCGCGTCAACTTGGGTATGGGCCGTGAGCGCAAACGCCCGAAATTTTGCTGGGTGCCTGGCGATAACGTCTAAGGTATTGACTCCGATCGATCCGGTCGATCCCAACACCGTGATCTGCTGCACTGCTTGGTTCATGAAGTACACAAGAGCATGGCCAAGGGCAAGACGGGCAATAAAGCATCTACGCGGTCCAATACCCCGCCGTGGCCCGGCAACAACCCGCTGCTGTCTTTGACCCCCGCAGAGCGCTTAAATAGCGACTCCATCAGGTCCCCCACTACGCTCATCGTCGTCAAAAATACGAGTGCCACCCACAAAAAATAAGGGCTCACCAAATACAAATGGTCATACAAACTCGTCGCAGGCCAACCTTTGGCACTTTCAAGCCAGCGCCAAAGGTAAGAGCATCCCACCACGCCCAACAGCGCGCCCATCACGCCTTCCCAGGTTTTTCCAGGACTAATGCTAGGCGCGAGTTTTTGAGCAATCAAGCGACCACCAAATAGTCGGCCCGCCACATAGGCGCAAATATCGGCAACCCAGACCAAAGCCAGTAAGGAAAAAAGAAAGTTAATGCCAACCAAGCGGGCTTGTACCAAAGCCATCCAAGCACCACACACCGCTACGAGCCCGCCCAACCAGCGCACTCCCTTGGGAACCTTGCCCCACGCGGTAACGCCTGCGACCAACAACCATCCCGACAACAACACCCAAAAAGCGCCTAGGGCCGCCCAAACCAAGGGCATCGGGCGCAGCAACCCGTCGAAAAACCACAAAGAAAAACACAAGGCAGCACATAACAGACCGGTAGCGAGTGCCAAGCGATAACCCAAGCCATTGAGTCGTGCCCACTCCCAAGCTGCGGCGGCAATTAAAACGCCAGTGACCGCCACAAAACCTATGGGGTTGGGGTGAACCATCGCCGGCACCAAGATCGCTAACAAAAGCAGTGCGGTGATGATGCGCTGTTTGAGCATGGCTTACACCTTCGCTCTTTTTAAAGAACCGTGAATCTGGGCCGATGTTTTCCCGTAGCGCCGCTCTCTTACGGCGTACTCTAAAAGCGCTGCGTCTAAAGCTGCATCGTCAAAGTCAGGCCACAACACCGGGCTGAAATACAGCTCTGCGTAAGCCGCCTGCCAGAGTAAGAAATTACTCAAACGATGTTCGCCGCCCGTGCGGATGATGAGGTCGGGCTCAGCGCAGTGCGACAAGGCCATGGCGCCATCCAGACTTTCTTCAGTGATCGCAATACCTTGGGCGGCAAGCTGCGCCGCAGCGTTAGCGATATCCCATTTGCCGCCGTAGTTAAAACACACGTTTAACACCAAGGTCGTATTCTTTACGGTGCGTTCTTCGGCCTGCTCCAAACCAGCACGAATAGCAGATGACAAGCCAAAGCGATTGCCAACAAAATGCAGGCGTACCCCTTCTTTTTGGAGTTGCGCGACTTCTTTGGACAAGGCCATGGCCATCAAGTCCATCAGGCCGGAGACTTCGTCAGCGGGTCGGTTCCAATTTTCTGAAGAAAAAGCAAATACCGTCAGTATTTGAATCTTGCGAGCCACACAGGCCTTGACGATCCGTTTGAGCCCGTCGACGCCACTTTTGTGGCCCACGATTCTTGGCAAATGGCGACTGGCCGCCCATCGCCCGTTGCCATCCATCACGATAGCGACATGGGCAGGTAACGCGTTATGTGGGTCCATGTCAGCGAAGTTAATAAAGCGGGGGCTTTAAACCGCCATGATGTCTTGTTCTTTAGAGACCACCAGACGATCGACTTCAGCAATAAAACGGTCGGTTAGTTTCTGAATATCTGCTTCCGAGCGCTTTTGATCGTCCTCAGAAACCAGCTTGTCTTTTTCCAATTTTTTAACCGCCTCGTTCGCGTCACGGCGCAGGTTGCGAACCGCAATTTTGGCGTTTTCGCCTTCGCTACGAGCAAGCTTAGTCAGCTCCCGGCGGCGCTCCTCGGACATCACCGGCATGGGAACCCGAATTAAATCGCCCATGCTCGAAGGATTCAGGCCCAAATCGCTCTCACGAATGGCTTTTTCAATTTTCGCTGCCATGCCTTTTTCCCAGGGCTGAATACCCACTGTTCGGGAATCGAGCAAAGACAAATTTGCCACTTGGCTCAAGGGCAACATCGAACCGTAATACTCAACTTGAACGGCATCCAGCATCGCAGGGTTTGCACGCCCTGTGCGAATTTTGGAAAGGTTGTTTTTAAAAGCGGAAATGGATTGCTCCATCTTCCCCTCTACCGTGCTTCTGATTTCTTCGATTGCCATGGATTCACCTCCAAATCGTCAAACATGCACCAAAGTGCCTTCATCTTCGCCCATAACGACTCGCTTCAAAGCGCCATGCTTGAAAATTGAGAATACTTTAATCGGTAATTTTTGGTCCCGACACAAGGCAAACGCAGCGGCATCCATGATGCCTAGGTTTTGCTGCATGGCCTCATTGAATGTAATGCTGGTGTAGCGCTTCGCAGTTGGCACTTTCTTAGGGTCCGCATCGTAAACGCCGTCCACTTTAGTGGCCTTGAGAACAATTTGGGCCCCAATCTCTGCCCCGCGCAGCGCGGCCGCGGTGTCGGTCGTAAAGAACGGATTCCCTGTGCCTGCGGCGAAAATCACCACCTTACCCTCTTCAAGATATTGAAGCGCTTTGGGCCGCACATAAGGCTCTACCACCTGCTCAATACCAATGGCCGACATCACACGGGCAGTCAAGCCCGCCTTATTCATCGTGTCACCCAAAGCCAGGGCATTCATGACCGTTGCCAACATTCCCATGTAATCAGCGGTCGCCCGATCCATTCCGACGGAGCCGCCTGCCACCCCGCGAAAAATATTTCCTCCGCCGATCACGACGGCCACCTCAACGCCCAATCGGGTTACTTCTGCAATTTCATCCACCATGCGCACAATCGTGTCGCGGTTGATACCAAACTGGTCATCCCCCATCAAAGCCTCACCTGACAGCTTGAGCAAAATTCGACTGTAGGCTGGCTTGACTGGGTTCATAAAAAGCTCCGCGGGCTTGGGGTTAAAGGACTAAAAGCAACACGTTTGCGCAAGGGCACCTTGGTACCGCTTGGGTAAATTATCAAGCAGTTTGCTTGGCTGCAGCGATTTGGGCTGCCACTTCCGCCGCAAAGTCGTCTACTTTTTTCTCAATGCCTTCACCGACGACGTACAAGGTAAATCCGTGCACAGTCGTAGAAACCGCTTTGAGCATTTGCTCGACGGTTTGCTTGTCGTTTTTAACAAACGCTTGGTTAAACAGGGAAACTTCTTTGAGGTACTTTTGAACGCCGCCTTCGATACGTTTAGCAACGATCTCTGCGGATTGAACGGGTTTGCCCGCCGCCACCGCCACGGACGCATCTTCAGCCGCCTTAGCCGCAGCCACCGAGCGCTCGCGCTCGACCAACTCTGCAGGTACTTCGGCGCTTGATAAAGAAACCGGCTTCATTGCTGCCACATGCATGGCAACGTCTTTTGCTGCGGTTTCATCGCCCTCAAACTCGACAACGACACCGATACGGGTACCGTGCAGGTAGGACGCCACTTTAGAGGCAGACGCAAAGCGCTTGAAGCGACGAAACGTCATGTTTTCGCCAATTTTTCCGATCAAACCTTTACGGACATCTTCGAGCGTAGGACCAAAACCATCCTGGGAATACGCCGCAGCGCCTAAGGCGGCGAGGTCTGCAGGGTTGTGCTTGGCAACCAAGCTCGCAGCGGCTTTTGCCAAAGCCAAAAAGCTGTCGTTTTTAGTGACGAAGTCTGTTTCGCAGTTCACTTCGATCATGGCGCTGGCAGCGCCTTCCGTAGCCACTGAGACCACGCCTTCGGCAGTGATGCGGGCAGCCGCTTTGCCGGCTTTGCTTCCCAGCTTGACGCGCAGCAACTCTTCGGCTTTAACCATGTCGCCTTCGGCCTCGGTCAATGCTTTTTTGCACTCCATCATGGGGGCATCGGTCTTTCCACGTAGCTCAGCGACCATGCTTGCGGTAATTGCAGTCATTTTTAATTCTCCGTTATTCGTTCAGTTATTAAAGCTAAAAAAAAAGGGGCCACGAAGCCCCCTTTTAAGGGCAAATGGGCGCTTACGCAGCCACATCCACCTCGACAAATTCATCTTCGCCTTCAGCGACCACGGCTTTGACCAGGTCATCGACGGCATTGGCACGCCCCTCAAGCACCGCGTCAGCGATACCGCGAGCATACAAAGTCACCGCTTTGGAGGAGTCATCGTTACCGGGAATGACGTAATCGATTCCTTCAGGCGAATGGTTAGAG
>JBAXOC010000160.1:0-4436 GCA_037133455.1 Comamonadaceae bacterium
AGTCTAAGCTACCGCGATGGATATGCACTGCTGCAATTTTCTGGTTAATATTTACAAAAACAACAAAGTCTGCATGAAACTTATCCTTAGTCAGGTCATCGTCGCCGGACGCTTGTGTCAAATAGACTCCATCTTTCACTGGGCATAACCCAGTCTTAACTTGAACGAGCAGTTTTGTTCGGGGATTTTTTGTGTCAACAATCACATCACTACCTGCGAAATTAGCGCGGAGGCCGTTTGTGTTGTAAGCCGGTATTCCGTTCATCCAACACTTCGCTGTAACGGCCGCTTCCCCGATTCGACCATGCGATTGAGTCTTGCGAAGTTTAAAAGGCGTTACGGTTGAATTCATAGTTTTTAGATAAGTTAGATTTATTGTGAGGCCTAATCTAAGAAAATGTTTTTTGATTTCTAACTTTTGGCTTAAGCAGACCGCCTTGGGCGGAAATACTTTAAGAATGGGTTGGTCATCACGGCGCACTGACTTGACTTTGCGCTTGCGGGGGAGTTGCAGGCTTTGAAACGGCCGAAACTGCTGGCCGGGGTGCAGTTACCTCTAGTTCATTGATTGGGACGGGCCGCGTTATGTACCCGGTGAACATCGATAACAGTAGGCAAGAGATGTTCATAAAGGTTGAGGCTAATTGATTGGACTGAACTCGTTCGAGGGTTTGAGGGGGGCCAATCAAAATCAAATAGATGATGGAAGCAAACACTGCGAATGTGATGAACATAACTGGCGGAAGCCTTAGGAAGATGGCCAGCGCCGGAATAGTGAACAGTGCGGAAACAAATGGGCTCGTTCGGCTACTGCCGGTGGCGGCTATGAGATATCCGACTAGGAAAAAATTCAGTACAAAGACAGTACCTATGGCGGTAGCGGCCGAAATTGTATTGATGCCAACGCCTTGAAAAATTGGGCTCCAAATCGAATATAGCTCGTCGGAAATCAGGAGCACAGCAAAAGATGTAAGAGCGACGAATAGTGTTGGCGACCTACGGAGTGGCTCTCCGTCGCTGCGCCCCACGGGTACCCCCAACCTGCGGTTTCCTTGGAAAAGTGACGATGTGATCGCAAGGAGCGTTATCAGAAGCAACTCGACTAAGAGCGTTGCGGCAGCGACATTGAGCGGCTGAATTGATTGTTCTGGAGTCATGCTAGGTCGCGAGGTCAGATTGATACCGTAATGAAGACCGCACAACTCGGTTGGTACATCTGGATCCAGTAGACACATCAATTTTCTGAAATTGCTTTAAGCCAATAGCAATATGACTTGCAGGCGAATATTGTGTGAATTTGTACAGGCACAAATCTTCCATAAAACCCGGTGCTCCCTATTTATTTTTTTACGCTGGCTCGATCAGGTTCGCAAGCGCAATCGTTACCCGAACTATAGCTTCAAAACGAAGAATGGTTACCTCAATTGGATTCGTTTTTTATTCGTTTAGGCGATTGGTCTTGTGCTGTGGATACACCTAGGCTGCTTGATCCACTTAGCCAAGGACCAGCACTGTGTGATCGCTTGCGATAGCGCCTCTGCCATACCTGTAACCAAGGCAATGGAGACTTGCCAATTAAATCCGTTAGGTCAAAAACTTTTAATGGGCTTGAGAACCCCGATGCGCCCACGCTGTGGTGTGATTTTCAATCAGGCTAAAGAGCTCATACATCACCATTGCCATCGCACCCACTACGACCAATCCCGCAAATGCCAATCCCATTTGCATAGCGGAGCCTGCTGATATCAATAAATAACCAATACCTTCATTGGCAGCGGTCATCTCTGACACCGTTGTCCCTACGAAAGCCAATGTAATGGCAACCTTGAGGGAACCGTAAAAATAGGGCATAGAGCGGGGCAAGCCCACTTTCACCAAAACATCCCATCGCTTTGCACCCAAGACGCGCAGTACATCTTCCAACTCGGGCTCGAGGGTTGCAAGGCCCGTTGCGATGTTGACCATGATGGGAAAGAAGCTAATCAGGAATGCAGTCAAGATAGCAGGCCCAGCCCCAATGCCAAACCAAACCACCAAAATCGGAACGAAAGCTGCTTTAGGAAGCGCGTTAAAACCGGTCATCAAGGGGTAGACGGCAGCGTAAGCCAAGCGCGAACTACCAATCACAAAACCCAGTAAAACCCCTACTACGATCGCAATTCCAAAGCCCACCATCGTGACCCAAAAAGTCCGCCATGCATGACCCGCGATCACATCGCGGTATTCCACCATTTGCTGCCAAATTCTCAAAGGGCTAGGAAAAATAAATTCGGAGACACTAAAAAGGGTACAAACCGCTTGCCAAAAACCCAAGGTGGCAATGAGCAAAACCCACGGCGACCAGCGTTCTAATTGTTGTTGCTTCATATCGATTACTTTGAAGGTATAGGAGCTGTCGTAGTGCGAATTGCGCCGATATGGCCACGTAATTCTTGAACGATATGGCTAAATTCTGGCGTGTAGGTCACATCTAACTCACGGGGGCGGGGCAAATCAATCTCGCGCTTAACAACGAATCGCCCTGGACTTTTAGACATTACGTACACCGTATCAGCCAAAAAAACTGATTCGCGCAAATCGTGGGTTACCAGAATCACGTTAAACCGTTGCTCAGTCCATAAATCACGCAAAGTACACCAAAGTTCTTCACGCGTAAAAGCGTCCAAAGCGCCAAAGGGCTCGTCAAGTAAAAGCATCTTGGGTTCATGAATTAAAGCGCGGCAAATACTGGCACGCTGCTGCATTCCTCCTGAGAGTTCCCAAGGAAACTTGCGTTCATATCCCGCCAAGCCAACCGCAGCCAAAAGTTTAATTGCACGTGCTTCGTATTCGGCTTTTTTTGCTTTGAAGTTTGATCGAAATGGTTCGACAATTTCCAAAGGAAGCAAGACGTTATCAAGCGTCGTTCTCCATGGCAAAAGCGATGACGCTTGAAAAGCCATGCCGCTAATTTTCAGAGGTCCTGTGACGGTTTGTCCATCCACAGTGATGGAGCCTTTGCTGGGTTTTTTTAACCCAGTGGTGAGCTTCATAAAAGTAGATTTTCCGCACCCGGAAGGCCCAACAATCGCAATGAACTCGCCTTGTTTCACTTGAAGGTTGATGTCCTCAACTGCATAAAGATTTTGCTTAAGTAACTCCTCGTTGTAAGCCAGCCAAACATTTTGAAACTCAACGAAGTAATCAGAAGAATCGGTCATCCTAAGCAGTCAGTGAGGGGGTTTATTTTTTACTCTTAGGAAGAACGTCAAGGTCTTTCGCCGCTGGCAAGAAAGAACCATTCCAAACTTCATCTGCTTTCACACGCGTTTTTGTAGTGAAAGCATCAGAAACCTGAGATGCCATTAACGATAGGCGTGGGCCTTTTACTTGACCAAAGCCTTCAGCGCGAGCGTCAGGACTGTTTATCACCGTATCAATTGCCAGTTGGAGACGGCGCGTTTCTAAAGCGGTATTGATGATTCCGTCACGCGCTTTAACCGTTTCAATGGAAGCCGCAGGATTGGTGATTACGTCCTTCATTCCTTTAGAGAATGCTAATAAAAAGGCTTTGATCGCAGCTGGATTTTCTTTTATCAATTTCGGTGAGGCGATGATGGCGTTGCCGTAAAGCTTGACTCCAAAATCAGCATAAGGCAACACCACAACATCTTCAGCCTTAACACCGCGCGCTTCGATATTCAGCAACGATGTAAAAGTAAAGCCCGTAATGGCGTCCACATCACCACGAACCAACATTGTTTCCCGCAACGGGGGATCCATGGCTGTCCAAGCAACGTTATCTACATTGTTGGCTTTGGCAAAAATGGGGAATGCGCGCCGACCGGCATCAAATACAGGGGCCCCCAATTTTTTACCCGATAGATCGGTCGGTTTTTTGATGCCAGATTTTTTTAAAGCCATCACCGATGCCGGCGTATTGTTGTAAACCATCATTACGGCGACAGGTTTATTCGGAGCATCTGGGTTATTCGCATGAAACTCCATGAGTGCTGCCAAATCAGCAAATCCCATATCGTAAGAACCAGAGGCTACGCGGGTGACAGCTCCCCCAGAGCCATTTCCGGCATCCACTGTGACATCCACCTTCGCGTCTTTGAAATAGCCTTTTGCAACAGGCACCAAAAACATAGCCGCAGGCCCTTCAAATCGCCAGTCCAATTGGAACTTAATTGGAGTTAATTGCGCCCAAGTTGAACCTGCGACCAAGGTCATAGCGATAGCAGCACCCGATTTAAACAAACGGCGGTAAATCATAAATACTCCCAAAATTTAAAATTCAAACCGAGCAACTGTATACAATTTTTTCAGCCTTGACCCCAGCAAAAACCCTCGATTGGGTCAGTTTGCTAAAGATTCAATCGTAAGCAATCACCGCCTGGCCCTGCTCGGCCTGGGAGCGCCAGCGGGCTAGGGCCGCATCGGAGGGATAAAAA
>JBAXOC010000161.1:0-4416 GCA_037133455.1 Comamonadaceae bacterium
AAGTGGAAGCAGGGCGATGAAATCGGCCCCGCGCAAGACGTGGTGGCCAAGGTGGTTGACACCATTTGTCAGAAACTCATTGAAGCGGGCTTGAACGACGCAGGGCAAATGAACGAGTCCACCGCCGGCAAAGTGGCGGCCTTGCTGACCACCATGGCTTTAGGAAAAAACAAAGACGATTCTGAGAACGCAAGCGAGTCGGTTTTTCAGTTGCAGTTTTCGCCCGCCATGCCCTTGGTCGGCGTGGGCGCACCAGCTGCGAGTTATTACCCTGCCGTGGCAAAAGGGCTGGGAGTCACACTGCGTTTACCGCCGTTTGCTGAAGTTGCCAACGCCATTGGCGCAGTGCTGGGCGAAGTGTCTCAGCGCGTTCACCTGACCGTGACCCAACCCGTGCGCGGCACATTCAAAATATTCACAGCCCATGGCCCCGTTGATTTCCCAGACTATGCCAGCGCGATAGACCACGCCAAAGAATTAGCAGGCAAAGAAGCCTATACCCGCGCCATGGATGCGGGCGCTGCCCACGCCGAGGTGGTCTTTAGCCAAAGCGATAACAGCGTCAACAACGACATTGACGGCAACGTCTTTTTTGAAGCCGTCGTCACCGCAACCGCCTCCGGCCCACCGCGCACCAAGGCGCTGTGAATTGCCTGCCCCATGAACGCGCCTTCTCGTGCCCTGATCGCGGATGTTCTAGGTGACCATGGTTTGCACTTGCGCGGCTCGTGGAAGCCGTTGGCGGCTGATGCTTTGCCCGTGCTTGCAAATGGAAAAACCGCCGCCGTGGTGTGGATGGTCGGCGGCGTGGGATCTAGCCAGTGGCCTGCGTTTTCTGCGTCCCCTTTTTACGCCGATGGTTTGCCAGACCCCTTAGACCGCTGGAGCCGGGCGATCGCCGAAGAACTGGCAGAGCGTTGGGGAGGCTTAGCTCTTTTTCCTTTTGAGGGCCCGCCCTATTGGCCCTTTCAGCAATGGGCCGCCCGCGCTGAAACTTTGGATACCAGCCCTTTGATGCTTCGCCTGCATCCCACGTACGGACTTTGGCACGCCTACCGTTTTGCGCTGGCCTTGCCCGCGGTGTCTCCGGGCGATGCGCCTTTTTTAACGGCAAGTTCTAGCGTTGCTTTAGCTGGCGCAGATGTGTGTTTGAACTGTTCCGGCCAGCCTTGTTTACAAGCCTGTCCGGTTCAGGCCTTTGACGTCAAGGGCTTCCAGCTCGATGCCTGCGCAACGCATCTGCACAGCGCGCAGGGGCAAGACTGTATGCAAGCGGGCTGCTTGGCGCGTCGCGCCTGCCCTGTGGGTACTGACTTTGTGTATGAACCTGCGCATGCTGCATTTCATATGCGGGCTTTTGCGGGTTCGCATTGATTCGCCCACAAGGTAATCCTTATCAAAAGTGCCAATCTGCGAAGGATGAAATGACGTGAGGCTAATCGCCGTTTCTCATTGACGCATTTCTATAATCCACAGTCGCAATTGAAGCTTAGCCCGCACAGGGCCCAAATACACTTTGTTCGGTCTTAAAAAGACCTACTTCCATTACCCCTAGGAGCTCCCGCAAATGGCCAAATTTCCTGAACGCGCCAAAGTTGTCATCATTGGCCAAGGCGGCATCGTCGGCGCCTCGGTGGTGCACCACTTGATCGAACGCGGCTGGGACAACATTGTCGGGATCGACAAATCCGCGATTCCTACTGACGTTGGTTCTACCGCCCACGCGTCTGATTTTTGCTTCAATACGATGCACGATCAGATGACGATTTTCACGACCAAGTACAGCATCGATTTTTACGACAAGATGGGCCGCTATGAGCGCATCGGCGGTATCGAGGTGGCGCGGGTCGGTGACGATGAACGCATGGTCGAGCTCAAGCGCCGCGTGGCCTCAGGCAAAGCCTTTGGCAACCGGGTGGAGATGATTACGCCCGCTGAGGCAAAAGCCAAGTTTCCTTTGTTAGAAGAAGACATGATTCAAGGGGCCCTGTGGGACCCCGATGCGGGCTTGGTCAAACCCCGCTCGCAAATGGTGGCGGGCGAGTTGGTGGACGCGGCGGTGGCCACGGGCAAGCTGCTTTCTTTTGCCAATACAGCGTGTACCGGCTTGCGCATTGAAAACGGCCGTATTCAGGGCGTTGAAACCACCAAAGGCTATATCGCCGCAGATTACGTGGTGGTGAGCGCCGGCTTGTGGGGCCGCTTGATTGCAGGCATGGCGGGTGAAGATTTGCCCATCATGCCGGTGGACCACCCCCTCACGTTTTTTAAACCTTACCTTGAATTTGCGGGCACGGGCAAAGACATTGGCTATCCTCTGCTGCGCGACCAAGGCAACTCGGCCTATCTGCGCGATACCGGGGATCCAAAAACGCCTGAGGGCGGTCAGATTGAATGGGGCTATTACGAAGAAAAAAATCCGCGCATGTGCCACCCGCGCGATTTGCTCGAAAAAGAGCAAGCGCGCTTGTCGCCTTCGCAGCGCGACTTAGAGTTGGAGCAAATCATGGCGCCGCTGGAGCGGGCGATGGAGCTCACGCCGATCTTGGCTGAGCTGGGCTACGACGACAAATATTCCTTCAATGGTTTGTTGCAAGTAACGACGGACGGAAACCCCTCGATTGGCGAATCCTCCAAAGTGCGCGGCCTGTGGTACGCCGAGGCGGTGTGGGTCAAAGACGGCCCGGGCGTCGGAAAACTGCTGGCCGATTGGATGACCGATGGCCATACCCACCTGGACCACAGCCGGATTGACGTGGCGCGTTACTACCCGTTTCAGCAGGATGAGAAATACATCCACGATCGCTGCTACGAAGGCGCTTTCAAAATTTACAACCCCCCGGTGCATACCCGCGAGCCCTACAGCGCTGGGCGCGGTATTTTTAAGAGCCCGTTTTACGAACGCGAAAAAGCCTTGGGCGCTTACTTTATGGAGCTCAGCGGTTGGGAGCGGGCGCATGGTTACGCCAGCAACGAGCATTTATTCGAGGTCTACGGTGACAAAGTTCCGGTGCGCGCTAACGAGTGGGACAACCGCCATTTCTGGCGCGTGTCCAACGCCGAGCATTTGAAAATGTCGGAAGACGTCGGCATGATCAACATCTCTCACTTTGCGGAGTTTGATGTCGTAGGCCCAGACGCCGCCGACCTGTTGGAATACATCTGCGTTGCCAAAGTCGGTGGTGATACGCCGGTAGGCAAAGGGATTTACACCCACTTCTTAGACGCCAAGGGCGGTGTTCGCGCCGACCTCACCGTCTTGCGTTTAGCCCAAGACCATTACCGTGTGATCGACGGGGCAGACGCGGGCCACCGCGACCTGACGTGGGTGCGCCGGATGGCGCAAGACCGCGGCGCGAAGGTCACCGTCACCGACACCACCACGCAATACGGTTGCTTGGGCGTTTGGGGTCCCAACGCCCGCGCCACCATTCAAAAAATTGCCGATGTGCCCGAGGCGTGGTCCAACGAGAACTTTCCTTTTGCGGCCTTGCGCGAACTGAAAATCAAAGGCGTCCCTGTGCTGGCTTTTCACATTTCGTATGTGGGCGAGCAAGGCTGGGAGCTGCACTTTAAATACGAAGATGGCTTGGCTTTGTGGGATGCGCTGCACGCCTTGGGCGTGACGCCCGTGGGCGTAGAAACCTATGCCAACAGCCGTCGCATGGAGAAAAGCCTGCGTCTGCAAAACGCCGATTTGTTGACCGAGTACAACTTGCTGGAAGCTGATTTGGCCCGACCCAAAGTGAAGGCCGCCGACTTCCACGGCAAAGAAGCGCATCTGAAATTTCGCGAACGCGAACACCAGCCCGCCTACCTGTGTACGCTGACCATGACCAGCAACATCGACAGCACCGGCGTAGCGCGTTACCCCGTAGGCATTTGCCCAGTGATGAACCCCGAAACGGGCGCAACGCTGATTGACTCCGAAGGTCGACGCTCGTACACCAGCAGCATTGCCTTTGGTCCGTCGATTGGCAAAAACATTGCGCTGGCTTACCTGCCTTATGAATTTTGCCAAGTAGGCCGTGCGTTGCAGATTCAATATTTTGAAGATGTCTATCCGGTCACCGTCGCGGCCGTGGGCTATGGGGCTTTGTACGACCCTGAAAATACCAAGCCGCGTTCTTAATCGTAGAGCCCACATTACGGAGAAAAAAATGAAAGTATTGGTAGCAGTCAAACGCGTGGTGGACTACAACGTCAAAGTGCGAGTCAAGAGTGATTTCAGCGGAGTCGACATCGCCAACGTCAAAATGAGCATGAACCCCTTTGACGAAATCGCCATCGAAGAGGCTGTACGCCTTAAAGAAAAAGGCCACGCCAGCGAAATCATCGCTGTATCTTGCGGCACCGCCCAATGCGCAGAAACCCTGCGCACCGCCATGGCCATCGGAGCCGACCGCGCCATCCTCG
>JBAXOC010000162.1:0-4312 GCA_037133455.1 Comamonadaceae bacterium
CCCATGCTGGTGCCGACCCAGTCCAAGGTTTTCGGCTGGAGGTGGGCCAAGAGCGCCAACATGTCTGCCGCATACACTGGCACTTGGTAACCCAGCGGATCCTTCAACCAATCGCTTTTCCCGCGTCCCACCACATCCGGGCAAATGACGTGAATCGAACCTTCGCTTCTTTGAACCAAGGCCTGGGCTAAAACATCAAAGTCTCGGCCCTGGCGGGATAGCCCGTGCACGCATAACACCGTGTGATCGGCATATAGATTACCCCACTGCCAATAAGCCATCCGATGGGGCTCAGGGGTTTCACACGAAAAATAGACCAGTGTTGGGGATGCCATATTGAAAAGTAGCCGTAAGTGCGGGTGTTGATAATGGCTCCATCCTAATTGATCTCCCCTCTATTTTTGAAAGATACAACCATGTTGAAAGGCAAAACAGCCATCGTGACCGGCTCGACCAGCGGTATCGGCTTGGGCTTAGCCAAAGCGCTGGCAGCCCAAGGTGCCAATATCGTGATGAATGGTTTTGGCGACATCGAGGGCCCCAAAGCTGAGATCGCTGCTTTGGGCGTCAAAGTCAGCTACCACGGTGCAGATATGAGCCACCCCGACGAGATTGAAGCGATGGTGCGCCACTGCGAAACCACCTTTGGCACGGTCGATATTTTGGTCAATAACGCCGGAATTCAACATGTTGCGCGGGTTGAGAATTTCCCGCCTGAGCGCTGGGACGCTGTGATTGCGATCAATCTCAGCAGTGCGTTTCACGCCAGCCGCTTTGCGCTACCGGGAATGCTAGCCCGCAACTGGGGCCGCATCATTAACGTCGCATCGGTGCACGGGCTCGTTGCGTCTGCAGAAAAATCAGCGTATGTGGCTGCTAAACATGGCCTAGTCGGATTAACCAAGGTGACTGCGCTTGAGAATGCCACCACCGGAATTACCTGTAATGCCATTTGTCCGGGCTGGGTGTTGACCCCCTTGGTTCAAAAACAAGTCGATGCCAAGGCCGCGGCCTTAGGAATTTCTAACGCCGAGGCCACCAAACTCCTGCTGGGTGAAAAAGAACCGTCCATGCAATTCACCACCCCCGAAGAACTCGGCTCACTCGCGGTGTTCCTGTGTTCCAGTGCGGCCAATAATGTCCGTGGTGTGGCTTGGAATATGGACGGCGGCTGGGCCGCGCAGTAACTTAAATAAAGGGCAGCGCTTTGAGGGTTGCGCCAATCGCTTGGCCGTCTTTTTGAACAATGACCCGGTCACCTGGGGCGCAGTCGGATGCCACAAGACCGAATCCGATGTTTTGTTTTAAGCGGTAAGACCAAACGCAATTGGTGAGATCGCCCACACGCTGGTCGCCTTTGTAAATGCCGTGCCAATGAAAGCCTAACTCGGTGGGCGTGGTGTTATCGAGCTGCACACCCAATTGTTGGCGTTTAACGCCCTCACCGTGAATGCGACGCAGCGCTGCAATACCAACCACGTCATCAGCCACATCGAGGTCAATGTATTTGCCTAAGCGCACTTCAAACGGGTTAGTCGTCCCGTCGGTGTCACCGCCGTACGAGATCAGGCCGCTTTCAATGCGCTCGCAGGCGTTCGGTGCGCCGGGCCCGATACCCCAAGGTTTTCCAGCTTCACGCACCTTGTCCCAAAGTGCAGTCGCTTTAGAGCCGTCCATGAGGTAAAGCTCAAAGCCCCCTTGTTTAGACCAGCCCGATCGCGCCAACACCAAAGGAATTCCGTCAATACTGGTTTCACGAAACCAAAAATACTTCAGCGTGCGAACCCAATCGCCAAACATAGAAGCGATCACATCTTCCGCCTTGGGACCTTGCACCGCCAACGGGGACACATCCGGCTCACTCACCTCCACCTTCAAACCCCGCTCGGCCGCAATAGCGCGCGCCCAAAACCAAATATTGGAATCTGCAATGGAGAGCCAGTAGCGGTCGTCATCGAGCTTGAGAAGAATCGGATCGTTAATCAAAATACCGTCGTGGTTACACAAGGGCACGTATTTGCCTTGGCCGACCTTGCATTTAGACAAATCTCTTGCGCAAAGTATTTGCGCCAAGCGCCCGGCGTCTGGCCCGAGCAATTGGACCTGTCGCTCTACTGCGACGTCCCACTGGGAAACGCCGTTGATGATTCGCCAATACTCTTCCTCAGGGTGCCCGAAACTGGTGGGCATGAGCATGTTGTTGTAACTGGTAAAGGCGCAAACGCCTTCGGCTTGCGTTGCTGCAAAAAACGGGGAGGGCCGAAGCCGAGAAGAGGGAGTAATACCAAACATGCAATTTCCTTTTTTAATTCAAAGTCAACAATACAACAGCGCGGGCTTCCATAGCCAATCCTTCGCCCACCGGCCCTAATTTTTCAGCGGTTTTGGCTTTGACATTCACTTGATTCACTGAGACCGAGAGCGAATGCGCAATGCTTTCCCGCATCGCCGAAATATAAGGTGCCAACTTGGGCGCTTGGGCAATGATGGTGCTATCTACATTGCCAATTTCGAATCCTTTCGCACGAATGCGTTTGGCAATTTCACTAAGCAGAACAGCGGAATTAGCGCCCTTCCATTGGGCGTCGGTGTCTGGGAAATGCGTTCCGATATCGCCCATGGCTGCGGCACCTAACAAAGCGTCAGAGATTGCGTGTAATAAAGCATCGGCGTCGGAGTGGCCTAGCAAGCCTTTAGAAAAAGGAATCTCTACCCCACCCAAAATCAACTTGCGGCCTTCGACTAGGGCGTGAATGTCCCAGCCTTCGCCAATACGGATATTCATTTTTTTAATCCTTGTGAATTCAAATCGTCTGCCATGTGACGGCTTTTCAAAACAGCCTCGGCCAATTCAAAATCTTGGCGGTAAGTGACTTTGAAATTCATCGCGTTGCTTTTGACTAAAAGCGGATGGTATCCAGCCATTTCCATCGCACTGGCTTCGTCGGTGATCCCTTGAAAATCGCTTGCTATTTGGCTCTGTAAAGCTTTGACCAAAGCGCCCAAGCGAAACATTTGTGGCGTCTGTGCCAGCCATTTACCCTCACGCGCCACCGTTGATTCAACCCGGCCGTGGGACTCTATCTTTAAAGTGTCTGGCAAAGGCAATGCCAAAAGCCCACCGACCGCATCACCTTCGCAAGCATCGATCAGCGTATTCACCACTTGCGCAGTCACCAAACAGCGCGCTGCGTCATGCACCAAAACCCAGTCTGTGTCCCCGGCCCCCTGAGCGCGAAGGGCAAGTAAGCCGTTGTAAACGCTGTGCGCTCGGGTTGCGCCGCCGCAAGCTTGACGACTCCAATGGTTGGGCCAGTCTGCGTTCGCAGGCCACGCAAATGTGTCGTCAGGTGCCACCACCAGTATTCCACCCGCAAGCCGCGCAACCGCAGACAACGCGCGAAGGGTGTGCGCCACCATCGGCTCTCCCAAAACCGATTGGTACTGTTTGGGCTGTGCCGTTTCAGCCCGTGCCCCGGAGCCTGCGCAAGGAACCAAAGCGAATAAACGGGTTGCAGCGCTGGAAACCTGAGGGGCATCAAAGGAAGGTGATTTGGGCGTGTTTGGATTCATAGCGTGGGGACCATTCTAAAATCACCTTTGTTCCCGGTTTATAACCCTCCGACACCCCCTCTTCGGGCGCACGGGGGTTTTTGTATTTGTACTGCTCCATGACCCTTGCTTCCTTCGCTGTTCCCACCCTTTCGGTGGGCAAACGTTTCACCCTGCCCCGCCCTGTGGGTTCGGCCGACGCGGTCCTTTTAGCCCAGTTAGCCCAGCGCGATAAAGCAGCAGGCCGGATCACAGCGATCGTGACCGCAGACGCCAGTGACGCGCAAAGACTCATCGACGAAATGGGATTCTTTGCCCCCGAGTTGCGTTATGCCTTGTTCCCCGATTGGGAGACCCTCCCCTACGATACTTTTTCACCTCACCAAGACTTGATCAGCGAACGCTTGGCAACGCTTTGGCGAATCAGCCAACGCGACAAAGACCAAGGCGCAGATGTCATTTTGATCCCCGCGACCACGGCTTTGTACCGCTTGGCGCCGCCCTCGTTTTTAGCGGGCTATACCTTTGAGTTCAAGGTCAAACAAAAACTCGATGAGGCTCGGCTTAAAGCCCAGCTTACGCTGGCAGGCTACAGCCATGTCAGCCAAGTTGTCAGCCCAGGTGAATATGCGGTGCGCGGCGGACTCATTGATCTTTTTCCTATGGGCTCCTTGGTCCCGTTTCGGGTGGATTTATTTGACGACGAAATTGACAGCATCCGCACCTTTGACCCCGATAGCCAGCGCAGCCTTTACCCTGT
>JBAXOC010000163.1:0-4302 GCA_037133455.1 Comamonadaceae bacterium
CTGGGCGCATCTTTGCCGCCTCAACCAATGCCTTCATCAACACAGGCGATGGCTTGGGTATGGCTGCTCGCGCGGGTATTCCTTTAGAAGACATGGAGTTTTGGCAATTTCACCCCACCGGAGTTGCGGGCGCGGGCGTCTTGCTCACTGAAGGCTGCCGTGGTGAAGGCGCTATTTTGCGCAATTCCAACGGCGAGCGCTTCATGGAGCGCTACGCTCCTGCCTACAAAGATTTGGCTCCGCGCGATTACGTGTCGCGCTGCATGGACCAAGAGATCAAAGAAGGCCGAGGCTGTGGTCCCAACAAAGACTATATCAACCTCGATATGACTCACCTCGGGGCCGACACCATCATGAAACGGCTGCCTTCGGTGCTGGAGATTGGCCATAACTTTGCCAATGTGGACATCACCAAAGAGCCTATCCCGGTGGTTCCCACGATCCATTACCAAATGGGCGGTATTCCCACCAACATCAACGGCCAAGTGGTGATTCAAGACGCCAACAACAAGAGCCAGGTCGTCAACGGCTTGTACGCCGTAGGCGAATGCTCCTGCGTCAGCGTTCATGGAGCCAACCGACTCGGTACCAATTCATTGTTGGACTTGCTGGTCTTTGGCCGCGCTGCGGGTAACCACATTGTTGAATTCAACAAAACCAGCAAAGACCATAAAGCATTGCCAGCGAATGCCGCTGATGCAACCTTAGCGCGACTGGCGCGTCTTGACAGCAGCACTGAGGGTGAATATGCCCAAGATGTTGCCAACGACATTCGGGCTGCAATGCAGCAATACGCTGGCGTGTTCAGAACCCAAGCGTCGATGGACGAAGGCGTCACCAAAATTGCGGCTCTGCGTGAGCGCGTTAAAAAAATCGGTCTCAAAGACAAATCCAAAGTCTTCAACACAGCGCGTATTGAAGCCTTGGAAGTCGAAAACTTGATTGAAGCGGCCCAGGCCACCATCGTCTCTGCAGCGGCCCGCCGTGAAAGCCGCGGAGCTCATACCGTCGACGACTATGGCGATACGCATGCCCACCCCAACGGACGCAACGACACCGATTGGCACAAACACACCCTTTGGCACAGCGCTAGCAACAGCCTGACATACAAACCCGTACAAATGAAGCCTTTAACGGTTGAGAGCATCGAGCTCAAAACCCGAACCTTCTAACCAGAATTAAGCGAGAACACACCATGTCCATGCGCACTTTTTCGATCTACCGCTACGATCCAGATAAGGATGCAAAACCGTATATGCAAACCATCGAGGTCGAACTCGATGGAACCGAGCGAATGCTGCTTGACGCACTCATGAAGCTCAAGGCCGTTGATCCCAGCATTACTTTTCGGCGCTCGTGCCGCGAAGGCGTTTGTGGTTCAGACGCGATGAACATCAACGGCAAAAATGGTTTGGCTTGTTTGACCAATATGCGTACCCTACCGGGAACGATTGTTCTCAAGCCCCTGCCCGGCCTGCCCGTGGTACGCGACCTGATCGTTGACATGACGCAGTTTTTCAAGCAATACAACTCCATCAAACCGTATTTGATTAACGAGAACGTTCCGCCCGAGAAAGAACGTTTGCAAAGCCCTGAAGAGCGCGAAGAACTCAACGGCCTCTATGAATGCATTTTGTGCGCCAGCTGTTCCACGAGTTGCCCGAGTTTTTGGTGGAATCCCGATAAGTTTGTCGGCCCTGCTGGATTGCTCCAAGCTTACCGATTTATAGCTGATAGCCGCGATGAGGCGACTGCTGAGCGATTGGATAACCTGGAAGACCCTTACCGCCTTTTCCGTTGCCACACCATCATGAACTGCGTTGATGTGTGCCCCAAGGGTCTTAACCCCACCAAGGCCATCGGCAAGATCAAAGAGATGATGGTTTTACGGGCGGTGTAAGCAGTGATCCAAACTGACGCTTTAGGTGACTCAAAAATTGATGAACGCGCCTTAAGCAAATTGCGCTGGCGCTGCCGGCGTGGGTTACTGGAAAATGATTTATTTATTGAGCGATTTTTTAACCGTTTTAGTGCATCGATCACTGTTCGCCAAGCCCATGCTTTAGGCCTCTTGATGGACCTCAGTGACAACGACCTGTTAGACCTGCACTTGGCCCGGAAATCGCTAACCCAAGTAGACGCCTTGCTTGACCAAGAAGACGTCCGAGAAGTTTTAAAAATGTTGACAGAAACCCGCTGAAAGGTAAAAAATGAAATTAGCCGACAACAAAGCCACCTTGTCATTTAGCAACGGCAGTCCCAGCATTGATTTGCCGGTTTACAGTGGCAACATCGGCCCTGATGTGGTGGATATTCGTAAACTCTACGCTCAGTCCGGCATGTTTACCTATGACCCGGGTTTCTTGTCAACGGCTTCCTGCCAATCTGCCATTACCTACATCGACGGTGACAAAGGTGAATTGCTTTACCGTGGCTACCCGATCGAACAACTGGCAACAAACTGTGACTTTTTAGAAACGTGTCATTTGCTGCTTTACGGCAACCTGCCTGACGTTGCAGCTAAAGCAGACTTCACCAAGCGTGTGGCTAACCACACCATGGTCAACGAACAAATGCAGTTTTTCTTGCGTGGCTTTCGCCGTGATGCGCATCCGATGGCGATCATGACCGGGCTCGTAGGCGCCTTGTCGGCTTTCTACCATGACAGCACCGACATCAACAACCCCGAGCACCGTGAAATTTCGGCGATCCGACTGATTGCAAAAATGCCAACCCTGGTTGCGATGGCTTACAAATACAGCATTGGCCAGCCGTTCATGTATCCGAAAAATAACTTGAGCTACGCAGGTAATTTTTTGCACATGATGTTTGCTACCCCCTGTGAAGACTACAAAGTCAACCCCGTGATTGAGCGCGCACTCGATCGTATTTTTGTCTTGCATGCGGACCATGAGCAAAACGCTTCCACCTCTACGGTGCGTTTGTGCGGCTCCTCTGGAACCAACCCCTTTGCGGCTATCGCAGCCGGTGTAGCTTGTCTTTGGGGTCCAGCCCACGGCGGCGCTAATGAAGCCTGTTTGAATATGCTGGAAGAAATTCAAGCCTCAGGCGGTATTTCCAAAGTCGGTGAATTCATGGAAAAAGTGAAAGACAAAAACTCTGGCGTCAAATTGATGGGCTTTGGACACCGCGTTTACAAAAACTACGATCCTCGTGCCAAATTGATGCAAGAAACTTGCAATGAAGTACTTGCGGCCTTGGGTCTTGAGAACGATCCCCTTTTCAAATTAGCAAAAGCCTTGGAAAAAATTGCGCTCGAAGACGACTACTTTGTCAGCCGCAAGCTCTACCCCAATGTTGATTTCTATTCTGGCATTGTTCAACGCGCCATTGGCATTCCCGTCAAACTCTTTACCGGTATTTTTGCGTTGGCACGAACCGTGGGATGGATTGCCCAGCTCAACGAAATGATCAGCGACCCTGAATACAAAATTGGCCGTCCACGTCAATTGTTCACAGGCTCCCCTCGCCGCGATGTCGTTGCTATAGCGAAACGATAAATCCATCACTGGCTGTCAATGCCTCGCCATGTGAGAACTTGGCGGGGCATTTTTATTTCTGCAACGCTTAAAATAGCGAGCTGAAGGAAAAAGGAAAACCCATGGGACGCACCCTTTACGACAAGATTTGGGACGAGCATGTCGTCCACACCGAAGAAGACGGCACCAGCGTGCTTTATATCGACCGCCATTTGGTCCATGAAGTGACCAGCCCCCAAGCGTTTGAGGGCATTCGCCAAGCCGGCCGCAAAATTTGGCGGGTGAGTTCCATTGTGGCTACCGCCGATCACAACACCCCCACCACCGGATGGGAATTAGGCTACGACGGCATCAGCGACCCCGTCAGCAAAGAACAAATCATGACGCTTGATGCGAACATGAAAGAGTTCGGCTCTGCCGCGTTCTTCCCGTTCATGTCAAAGCGCCAAGGCATCGTGCACGTCATCGGACCTGAAAACGGGGCTACCCTACCCGGCATGACTGTGGTGTGCGGCGACTCGCACACCTCCACCCATGGCGCGTTTGGTGCTCTGGCCCACGGCATCGGCACCTCCGAGGTCGAACACGTCATGGCCACGCAAACTTTGTTGGCTAAAAAAGCCAAGAACATGCTCATTAAAGTCGACGGTGCGTTAGCCAAAGGCGTCACTGGCAAAGACGTGGTTTTGGCCATCATCGGCAAGATCGGCACTGCCGGCGGCACGGGCTACACCATTGAGTTCGCTGGCTCTGCGATTCGTTCGCTTAGCATGGAAGGCCGCATGACGGTGTGCAACATGGC
>JBAXOC010000164.1:0-4287 GCA_037133455.1 Comamonadaceae bacterium
TTTTGATGAAATTGACCGCTTGGGCTACTCGGGCTGGATCGGTTGCGAATACCGCCCAGAACGCGGAACGGCGCCTCACGCAACCCGCGACGGTTTAGGGTGGATGCCTGGCTAACAGCCAAGCTGGTTTGCTAAGTCGTTTAAGTCATGCGCGTGGAAGTCGTTGGCTGATCGGGGGCTAACGTCTTTGGGTCTGTTTAAGCCGAATTCATGCGCCCGTTCTACATAAGCCGTTTGCAATCCACACGCCTTGGCACCCTCGAGATCGTCATGGTGTGCCGCAACGAGCATGACCTCACGGGGTGAGACATCAAAAACACGCGCAACGCCACTGTAGGTTTTCGGGTCAGGTTTATAGGCTTGAAATACCTCGGCGCTCAAAATGCAATCCCAAGGCAAGCCGGCCCGCTTGGCCATTCGGGTGAGTAGATTGATATTGCCATTAGACAGAGTGCAGAGAATGTATTTTTGTTTGAGGCGGTTTAATGCAGCTACCGTTTCTGGCCAAGGGCTGAGTCGATGCCAAACAAGATTGAGATGGGCTCTTTGTTTTTCGTCTAGATGGCTTAACCCAAACTTAGGCAATATTCCATCCAAAACTTGTCGGTGCAAATCATCAATCAAGGTCCAAGGAAGTTCGCCTCGCATCACGCGGGCCATCGCGGGCCGGTAACCATCTCGCCAAGCTAGCGCGAAGGCATCGCCATCCACGCCCGGATAGAGCTGAGCCATTTCACTTTGAATGCTGCCATGCCAGTCCACCACGGTTCCAAAAATATCAAAGGCAAGCACTTGGATGTCATCGTGTTCGCCTTGTGATTTGCTATTTGAATTGGGTTTCACAGCAGGGACTCCATTTTTGGAAAGGGTTTTACAAGTGTACTAAGCGTGGCATCATGGTGGCCTCTTTGTCTTAGGAGTTTCGCATGACCGCCCGCCTTCCCGATGCCGCGCTCAATACCACCCAAGCACTTGAACACGTCAGCCACGCGTGGGACACGGACATTGTTGCCCGTCTAACTGACTATGTCGCAATTCCGGCCAAGTCACCGATGTTCGATTCTGCCTGGGACGCCAACGGTCTTCTTGAGACTGTGGTCCGTAATACCGCGCAGTGGATCGAGTCACAAAAAGTGGCCGGACTCAGCGTAGAAATCATCCGTTTACCCGGGCGCACGCCGGTTTTGTTTTTTGAGGTGGCCGCTACGCGCAGCGCAGCCTTGGCTACAACTCAAACCGTCTTGATGTATGGCCACTTAGACAAGCAACCAGAGTTTTCGGGTTGGCGCAAAGACTTAGGGCCTTGGACCCCGAAGTACGAAGACGGAAAGCTTTACGGCCGCGGCAGCGCCGACGATGGCTACGCCGCCTACGCCGCGATTGCTGCTATCCAAGCCCTCAAAAGCCAAGGTGTGGGACACCCGCGCATTGTGGGTTTAATTGAAACCTGTGAAGAAAGCGGCTCCTACGATTTGATGCCTTATATCGACGCACTTCGACCACGGCTTGGCGAGGTAGGTTTGGTGGTCTGTCTTGACTCTGGGGCAGGCAACTACGATCAGCTCTGGCTTACCAACAGCCTGCGCGGCATGGTCAGCGGTGTTTTAAAGGTTGAGATATTGACCGAGGGCGTTCACTCCGGAGACGCAAGCGGCTTAGTGCCGTCGAGCTTTCGCATCATGCGCCAAGTCCTCGATCGTTTAGAGGACAGCGCAACCGGGCGCTTGTTGCCAGCAAGTTTTCACTGCGAAGTCCCCTCGGAGCGTCTTGCCCAAGCGCAAGCCACGGCCGATATCTTGGGTGATGAAATTTACAAGCGCTTCCCTTGGGCGCATTACGACTGTGGCGGCTCCACGCAGTTTGCCTTGCCCACCACTACCGATCCTCTGCAAGCCTTGCTCAACCGAACTTGGAACCCCACTTTGAGTGTGACTGGCGTAGAAGGAATGCCAGAGCTCAGCAACGCGGGCAACGTTTTGCGCCCCTACACCGCGTTCAAGCTTTCGCTGCGCTTGCCCCCACTCGTTGAAGCCGCACCTGCGGTTGCGAAACTCAAGGCTTTGCTCGAAGACAACGCGCCCTACCAAGCGCGGGTGACCTTTGAAAAAGCGGCGGGGGCCACCGGATGGAACGCCCCGACTACTGCGCCTTGGTTGGAGTCGGCACTAGACAACGCTTCAAAAGCCCACTTTGGCGCGTCTTGCGGATACATTGGCCAAGGCGGAACGATTCCGTTGATGAATATGCTGAGCCTGGGTTTTCCGAAAGCGCAAATGATGGTGTGTGGCGTTTTGGGCCCCAAAAGCAACGCCCACGGACCCAATGAATTTTTGCATGTCCCTTACGCAAAAAAACTCACCGCCGCCGTAGCCCAAGTGATTGCGAGCTTGCCATGAACGCGACCACTGCGTTGGAGTTACACAACCGCAGCGGCGACACGCTTGCCGCCTGGGATTACGCCAGTCGCAACACTTCAAGCGAACACGCCAAAGCACAGGTCATTTTGGTCCACGGTCTGGGCGAACATGCTGGGCGTTACGGCCATGTGGCAACAGCTCTGCAAGCGGCTGGTTTTGCTGTGCGAGCCTTCGACCAGTGTGGCCACGGCAAATCCTATGGTGCGCCAGGCAGCCTGCCAAGTGATTCCCGTTTGCTAGACGACTTGGCTGACGTGATTGACGCGACCCGCGCCAAGATGCCATCTAATCAAAAGCTAGTATTGGTGGGCCACAGCATGGGCGGTTTGGTGTCCGCAAGTTTGGTCGCACGCAAAATGCGCCCGGTTGACGCTTTGGTTCTTTCATCACCAGCGCTAGACCCAGGATTGAGCGGATTTCAAAAATTTTTGCTGGCGACTTTGCCCTCTTTGCTTCCTAATTTGCGCGTTGGTAACGGACTCGATGCAACCTGGATATGCCGTGACAGCGCGGTGGTTGCGGCTTACCGCGCCGACCCCTTGGTTCATGACCGTATTGCTGCGCGTTTGGCAAAGTTCATTGCTGACGAGGGCCCTTCTGTGCTGTTACACGCAGCGCAATGGTCCACGCCGACTTTGCTGCTGTTTGCTGGAAAAGATCGTTTGGTTCATCCGCAAGGCAGCCGTGATTTTGCGGCTGACGCGCCCAGCGCGATCGTCCAAAGCCATTGCTATGAAAATTTTTACCACGAAATTTTCAATGAGCCCGAGCGGGATGAGGTGTTGGCGCGGATGATCGGGTGGTTAAACCACGAAATCACGCATTAATTACGCGCACTTGTTACGCGAATTGACTACGACCCCAAGCTTGCTTGAACAAGCGCAGTAAGCGCAGCCGTTTCAGAGCGCAAGATCCGGGCACCCAGGCTCACAGGTGCGAAACCTTGGGTAATAGCTGCTGCTTCCTCGGCTGGGCTTAAACCCCCTTCAGGGCCGCACAAAAACAACCTGGGTTCCTGCATCTTTGGGCCTGACCATTTTTTCAGCGCAACACTTCCTTCGCGTAAAGACAAAACAGCGCGGTGCAGTTTGTGGTTTTGTTCGAGCCAGGTATCAAAGTTCATCACGGGGTGAACCACAGGCACTCGATTACCGCCGCATTGTTCACACGCAGCGATAGCGATACTTTGCCAATGGCTTTGCTTTTTGGCGGCGCGGTCCCCGCTTAGGCGCAAGACCGTTCGTTGGGTCATCAGAGGCTGGATGCTGGCAACGCCAAGCTCGACTGCTTTTTCAACCAACCAGTCCATGCGTTCGTTGGCTGGCATCCCGATGGCCAAATGCACTGCATTGGTATTTTCTCGCTCAATGGCATGGTGCTTTCCAATCTGGACTTGCACGTTGCTGCGTCCCATCTGCGTCACCGTGGCCTCAAATTCTCCGCCTTGGCGCTTGTCTAAGCCCTCCCAATCGGGACCATGGTTAAAGAGGGTGATAGCGTCGCCGGGCTGCAGTCGCAAAACTTGCACATGCCGCGCAGGTCCTGGCGGAAGTTCAAGCGTTAGGCCAGTTTGCAACTCGGCTGGGCAGAAAAAGCGGGGCATTGGAGTAAGCAGATTAATGGGTTAATCAGTGGTATTCAAACGCGGGTAAGCCAAGTTGATGGGCTGAACAATCCCCTCGATGTCTTCAATTAAACGCAGCAGAGGTTTGAGCTCAATGTAGCGATCACAGGTAGCGCGGATGTAGCTTATGAATCGAGGCGTATCAGCCAAGTATTTGGGCTTACCGTCGCGCAGGGTCAGCCGCGCAAAAATACCAGCAATTTTGAGATGGCGTTGCAAACCCATCCACTCTACGCCACGGTAAAA
>JBAXOC010000165.1:0-4287 GCA_037133455.1 Comamonadaceae bacterium
AGCCTCCAACTGCACCGTCCATCGGTCTAAATAATCCAAGGGCAAGTCGTTCCAGGCGATATTGGCGACGTTATCCAGCACCTTGCGGTTGCTATCGATACGCAATGCAAAGCCGCCGACCAAATTATTTTTTGCCGCTTGGAGTTCGGCAGGTGTTGGGCCGTCGGCAACAAAACGCTGCAGCACCTCGCGCACCAAATCGATGGCTTGTTGCGCTTGGTCGGGTCGGGTTTGTAAACTGATGGTGAAAGCCCCCGCATGCAGAGCTGGTGAAAACCCGCTCGAGACGCCGTAGGTCAGGCCGCGTTTCTCACGCACCTCTTCAGTTAAGCGCGAAGAGAATCCGCCGCCACCCAAAATATGGTTTGCCACCAACAAGGCAAAAAAGTCAGGCGACTTGCGGGTGATCCCAGGCTGGCCGATCAAGACATGCGCTTGCGCTGAATCAAAGGCGATGCGCTTTTCTACGCCAGCCACTAAAGCTTCGACCTCGGCAACGGGGGGCTGCGGTTTACACGTTTGCGGGGGAATTCTTGACAGCAAGGTGGTCACCAAGGCATCGGCCTGCGCCCGGTTGACTGCGCCCACGATACTCACTCGCGCATCACAAGCGCGAACCGCTTGGGCGTGAAGCGCCTGCATATCGGCGCTTTGAATCGCGTTGAGATGGTCTGCGGTTTGAATCCGTCCGTAGGGATGGGCTCCATAAACCGCAGGGGCAAAGGCGTTCCACGCAAGCGTTGCAGGCCGGGTCTGGGCTTCTTTGAGGCTGGCCAACATCTTCGGTCGATCGCGCAACCATAATTTTTCAGGGAACGCAGGCTCACCTATTTGGCGCGCTGCCAAGAGCGCTGCCGGCCCCAACACATCGGGGTAGCTCAAGCTACGCAGGCTAAAGCTCAGGCGGTCGCTGCTTGCGCTTGCGGTCATTGATGCGCCCAAATCCGCCCATGCGCTGCTGAGTGCGTTTTCGTCGAGGGCCGGAAGTGCCGCAAAGGCTTGGACACCATCGCTTGTTGCTGAAGCCATGGTCTGGGCCAAGCCGGTTTTGTCCTTGGGGATACGGCGCTCTCCTGCATCAAAGTCGATTTGGACATCGACCATGGGAATCCCCGGACTGTCAACCCAATACACCTTAGCGCCAGACGCATGCGTCCATTGGGTGATCGTAATCCCCGCACGGGCCTGCGCAGAAAACAACAAAACGCAAGCCACTAAGACCCATGAACGCGGTGTCATACACGCATATTTCATCGCATTCCCCTCAATGGCGCGCGCCGCTTAATGCGGCGCGGGGTTTACGTTGCAGCTCGCCCTTAGCAAGGGCTTGGGGTACTAGCGTTGCCACGGTTAAGGCGTCGTCTCCAAAATAACGCGCGGCCACGGCCTGAACCTGTGCTGGTTTGACAGCGCGCAAGCGATCTAACCACAAGGAATCAAACGCCAAGGGCAAACCGGTCGCCCAATGCACTCCCAAAATTCGGGCTTGGTTAAAGACGCTATCGCGCTTAAACACTTCACCGGCCGACCACTGGTTAATCACCCGCTTGAGTTCTTGCTCGCTTACTCCTTCTTCCGCAACGCGTTTCACTTGTGCCCGCAGCGCCGCTTCTAGGGCCGCGCTGGTCTTGCCGCTGGCTGGAACCCCAGTGAGCATGAAGGTTACGGGGCCGCGCGCGGTCGAACCAAAAGCGGCGGAAGCGCTGTCAGCGACATAGTCAGCGGGCTGGGTCAAAGCCTTATCCAATCGCGCGCCTTGGTACCCATCTAACACCGCCGCTAACAGCGTCAGCGCCAAAGCATCTTGCGACTCTGCGTCCCACTCTTTTTGCGACACTGCCGAAGGCGTGGCGCCGGGCACCTTGAATGCCAGCGCCACATACGCCTGCTCCGCAGGCGCTTTGAAATCGATACGGCGCAGGCCGTTTTGCGGAGGTTCTGCGCGTGGTTTGCGCACAGGAGGCTGCGCACCTTGAATCCCGCCATACCATTTTTCGGCTAAGGCGCGAACCACCTTCGGATCCACATCACCAGCGACCACTACGGCCGCGTTCGCAGGCACATACCAGCGACGGTAAAAGGCCCGGGCGTCTTCTGGCTGCATCGCCTCCAAGTCGCTCATCCAACCCACAATCGGGCGACGGTAAGGAGACGCTTGGTAAGTCGTTGCGTTCAAAGCCTCAAACAGTCGGGCATGGGGGCTGTCTTCGGTGCGCAAGCGGCGCTCTTCTTTGACCACCTCTAACTCTTTGCGAAAGTCGTCATCGCTCCACTGGTTGTTGGCAAAACGATCCGCTTCCAATGCCATCACGTCGGCCAAGCGGTCGGCTGGGATTTGCTGAAAATAGCCGGTGTAGTCCTTGCCCGTGAAAGCGTTTTCACGCCCACCCAAAGCCGCCACGCGACGAGAAAAATCTCCCGCTTTAACGCTCGGCGTTCCTTTGAAAAGCATGTGTTCCAACAGATGGGCTACGCCCGATGTGCCATCGACCTCATCCATCGAACCCACCCGCACCCACAACATGTGTACCGCCGTGGGCGCACGGTGATCGGGCTTGACGATCAGCGTCATTCCATTGGAAAGTGTGAACTGTTCTACGGCTTCTGGCGCAGCGTAGGCCACAGGAATCGCCAAGAACAAGGAAAAGACCCAGCGTAAAAAATAAAGTGCGGTGTGTTTCATAGAATGCTGCATTCTAAGAACGCACGCCATGTTCAGCTTTTTCAAAA
Organism: Comamonadaceae bacterium; assembly: GCA_037133455.1. GTDB lineage: Bacteria > Pseudomonadota > Gammaproteobacteria > Burkholderiales > Burkholderiaceae_C > Allorhodoferax. The sequence continues at coordinate 2,731 of JBAXOC010000165.1, forward strand.
AAAAATCACCCTCTTTCCCTTCCGCCGATGACCTTACTGCGGCCACCGTGTCCAGTACCGCGTCGGACAAAGCACCGGATGCAAGTGGCCGACAAGGCTGGCTTGCCAAACTCAAAAACGGGCTAGGGAAAACCGCCGCCAGTATTTCCCACGTGTTTGGTGGCTCGCGCATTGATGAAGCCTTGTTTGAAGACCTCGAAAGCGCGCTGCTTATGGCCGATGCGGGCGTGGCTGCGACCGAATTTTTAATTCAAAGCCTGCGCCAAAAAGCCAAAGAAAGCAAGGCTGAAAACCCAGCGCAGCTTAAAGAGTTGTTAGTGGACTGCCTCAGTGACTTGCTAGCCCCGCTAGAAAAACCCCTGTCGATTGGGGCCCAACAGCCCACCGTCATCATGGTTACGGGTGTCAATGGGGCCGGTAAAACCACCTCGATTGGCAAGCTGACCCACCGCCTAGCGGATAGTGGCGCCACCGTTTTGTTGGCCGCTGCCGACACCTTCCGAGCCGCCGCAAGAGAACAGCTTACCGTGTGGGCGGACCGCAATACGGTAGAGATCGTTAGCCAAGAAGGCGGCGACCCAGCGGCTGTCAGTTACGACGCGGTATGCGCTGGAAAAGCGCGCGGTAAAGACGTGGTTTTGATCGATACCGCAGGGCGACTGCCAACGCAAATCCACCTGATGGAAGAATTGAAAAAAATCAAACGCGTAGTGCAAAAAGCGGGTGACGCATCCGGCTTAGGCGCTTGTCCCCACGAAGTGTTGCTGGTGATTGACGGCAACACCGGCCAAAACGCCTTAGCCCAGGTCCGCGCCTTTGACGACGCCTTGGGCCTCACCGGCCTCATCATCACCAAACTCGATGGCACAGCCAAAGGCGGCGTATTAGCCGCTATTGCCCGCGACCGGCCTATCCCCGTTTACTTTATTGGGGTGGGTGAACAACTCGAAGAATTAGAAACCTTTCATGCCAGTGAATTCGCCCAAGCCCTTCTTAATTAAGCGCCGCAGTGCGCTTGGCGTTTTTGGACTAAGCCCAATCATTGGCCTCAGCGGACTCAGCGGGCTCTCAGTCCTTACTCCTTGGGGTATGGCTCGGGCGGCTTCTAAAGAGTGGCAACAGATCGTTACCCAAGCCCGCGGGCAAACCGTGTACTTCAACGCCTGGGGCGGCGCACCCACCATCAACGCCTACATTCAGTGGGCCAGCAAACAGGTCCAAGAACAGTTCGGTGTCACGGTCAAGCACGTCAAAATTGCTGACGCAGCGGACATGGTCAAACGCGTTCGCAATGAGAAATTAGCAGGCAAAACCGACGGCACGGTGGACTTGGTGTGGATCAATGGCGAGAATTTTTTAACCATGAAGCGCGAAGGCCTGTTGTTTGGCCCCTTTGCTGAACAGTTGCCTTCTTACGCCTGGGTGGATACGCAAGGCAAACCCACCACGCGGATTGATTTTTCTGAGCCGGTCGAGGGCATGGAAGCGCCCTGGGGCATGGCGCAACTCACTTTCATGGCTGACAGCCAACGCACCGCCCAGCCCCCGCGCAGCAGC
>JBAXOC010000166.1:0-4281 GCA_037133455.1 Comamonadaceae bacterium
GTAATACGCAGCAGAAGCGCATGTTTCCTCGACCACAGCGTAAATCGGCTTTTTATGGAGCTTCTTCAGACGCCAAATTTCATCATTGATGATGCCGGCCTGTACAGGGCTTCCGCCTGGGGAGTTAATGAGTATGACTACCGCTTTGGCGCCCTCGTCTTCAAAAGCGCTGCGTAAAGACGAAAGTACCAGCTCTGCGCTGGCTTCTGAACCGGAGGCAATTTCACCTTTGATTTCCACCACGGCCGTATGCGGGCGGGAAATATCCGCATTACTGGTACCCCGCTCCATTCCCAACCACACCAGCGCCGCCAAGAAAACCAACCACGCCAAGCGAATTCCATTGCGCCAGCGCCGAGCGGTTCGTTGCTCATCCAAAGAGGCCATCATGAGCCGCTCTAAAGTGGCCCGCTCCCAATGGGGTTCAGTCAATTTTTCAGGTTCGGTCGAGGGACGATCAGGCGTATTTGTTTCGGACATATTAAAAATGGACAGACTTTAGATTGTGGGCAGTATGCCAGTGGACCACGCTGCCTAGCTCAGACACGGGTATTTTGACCAAGCCGCCGCGGCAGGGGCCTCCCACACATTGGCCTGTTGCAGGTTCATACATCGCGCCATGGGTGGCACACATCAGGTATTGCCCCGATTCATCAAAAAACCGATTTGGTTGGTAGTCCATTTCCATGGCCACATGGGAACACCGGTTTAAATAGGCGTGGACTTCGCCTTCAAAGCGAATCGCAAAGGCAAAACACGTTTGGCCCTGGTACTCCACATCAAAAGGGACTGCGAGACCGCTGTCTACCAAATCAGCCGAGTTACATAGCGAGATGGGTTGCTTATCCGTTTCCATGGTTCACAATTTCTTTCTCAGGCGAACGTTTTCATCCACTGGTGCAACTCTTTAACGGAGTGGGCAATATGCAAGGGCTGACAGGCTTGCAGCGCATCTGTCCCATGGGCGCCATAACTCACCCCCACACTGGCACAGCCGGCATGAAGCGCCATTTGCAAATCATGGCTGGTGTCACCCACCATCAAGGTTTTTTCTGGCGAAACACCCATCTCAGTCATGAGTTCATGCAACATCATTGGATGGGGTTTTCCCCGCGTTTCATCCGCCGTTCGGGATGCGTGAAACAGCGATCTCAGCTCTACCGCATGCAAAGCCTCATCCAAGCCCCAGCGGCTTTTACCCGTGGCAACGCACAGAAAATGTTGGCGCTGCTTCAAATCGTGGAGCATCTCCAAAATGCCTGGGAAAAGGCTGATGGCGTTTTGTTCAAGCGTGTAATGATGCTTATAACGCTCGCCTAAAAACGGGTATTTTTCTTTGGGAACATCAGGGGCCGCATGCGCCAAAGCCTGCATGAGCCCTAAGCCAATGACATACGAAGCCTGCTCCTGCGTCGGGACGGTCCCGCCTACATCTTGAACTGCCAGTTGAATGCAACGGGCAATGATTGCCGTTGAGTCAAAGAGCGTGCCATCCCAATCAAAAGCGATCAAGTCAAACTGGCGTGGGCGGGGTTCTAAGGGGCTGTGGGTCATTTTCAAATTTTATGGGCAGGTGAATAGCCCTCAAGAAATCTTGCAAATCAAGGGCCAGTTCAGCACGTATTTCTTGGTCCTCTTGGGTTGCGGGGTGCTTGAATTGAATCCGCCAAGCATGCAGAAACATTCTTTTTAAAACGGCCGCTTGGCTGATCTTGGCTAGGTTTTTATTGCGCTCAAAATCACCATATTTATCGTCGCCCGCAATGGGCAAGCCTTCGGATGACAAATGCACTCTGATTTGGTGTGTGCGCCCCGTTTTGATCGTCACCTCTAGCAAGGAATACGGGGAAAGCTCCGACTCCGAGGACCTTGCCAACACCTTCACCAAAGAAAGCGAAGGCATGCCGTTGGGGTCGTCTTTCGATACCACTTTCACCCGACGCTCCCCTAAACCATCCGGGCTATCTGTTAAAAACTTGTGCAGCGGTTTATCAAGAACTTTTTTATTGTCTGGCCAACGACCTAACACCACCGCCAGGTATGTTTTCCCGGTGGATCGGTTGCGAAACTGGTCTTGTAAATTTTTTAAAGCGCTGCGTTTTTTAGCAACCAACAAAATTCCACTGGTTTCCCGGTCAATGCGGTGAACCAATTCTAAGAACTTAGCCTGCGGTCTTGCCATGCGGAGTTGCTCAATGACACCAAAACTCACCCCAGAGCCGCCATGCACCGCGACCCCCGCTGGCTTATTGATCGCTAAAAAATAGTCATCCTCAAACAACACGGGGAAATCTTTGGCAGGCACAAATCGCGCTGCGTGTTCCGTCATGGCTTGGGCTTTTTCGGTCGCCCGCTCCGATACGCGAACAGGCGGAAGTCGCACCACATCGCCCAACTGCAACCGCGTATCGGCGTTGGCGCGGCCCTTGTTTACCCGTACTTCGCCGCTACGAATAATGCGATAAATATGCGTCTTGGGAACCCCTTTAAGGTGACGCATGAGGTAGTTGTCTAGCCTTTGGTCGGCCCCATCTTCTTCGACCGTTCGCCATTGCGCTGCGGGTCCAGAAACCGCCGATTCATCGGTTTTTTCTGGAGTGCGAATGGACCCTATAATGTGTTTCACTAGCGTTTTGCTGTAAGTGGTTGATTTAGTTGGAGTTTAGTCCACACCCCGCCCAAAGCCCGCTAGCCGGTCGATGCCGCCACGTTGTTTTGTTCGCCAATCACTCGCCAAATGCGAGTGGAGGCCCTCACTCAATGCGGTCAAGCCGATGAATTGAACCAATGATACGGAATACCCAAAGTCTCTAGACCCCAGGTCTGGGGGCGGAATGAAACGAGATGTTTGTGTTGATGCCACTGATAAACCTATGCCTGCGGAGCGTGTTCGCTCCGTTTTCCGGCATCTATCAGCCATGGGTCGCTCTGACCCCAACGCAAACCCATCCCCTCGTCACCATCCCTGCGCCTACGCTTCGACACCTCGTGTAAGTCGAAGTTCTCCGGCAATTCCTCCTCACATCAGTTCGTCAGTCAAGGCATCGTTTGCTCGTATTGGGCAGGTGACAATTGATAAAGGATGCAACCCATGAAACGGATGCTAATAAACGCCACGCAGGCTGAAGAACGCCGCTTGGCTATCGTCGATGGACAAAAACTTCTCGACTACGAAATTGAAATTGAAGGTCGCGAACAACGCAAAGGCAACATCTACAAAGCCGTCGTAACGCGTGTTGAGCCCTCTTTAGAGGCGTGCTTCGTTGACTACGGTGAAGAGCGCCACGGCTTTTTGCCATTCAAAGAAATCTCTAAACAATACTTCCAACAAGGCGTAGCTGTCAGCCAAGCCCGCATTCAAGATGCGATTCGCGAAGGCCAAGAACTTTTAGTCCAAGTTGAAAAAGAAGAGCGCGGAAACAAGGGCGCGGCTTTAACAACTTTCGTCTCTCTTGCCGGCCGTTACGTGGTTTTGATGCCAAATAACCCGCGTGGTGGTGGTGTCAGCCGCCGCATCGAAGGCGATGACCGCGCCGAGCTCAAAGAAGCACTTGATCAGCTCGAATACCCCAACGGCATGAGCATCATTGCGCGTACCGCAGGAATCGGACGCAGCGCCCCAGAATTGCAATGGGACTTGAACTACTTGCTCAAACTTTGGAACGCCATTGACGGCGCAGCCAAAGGCGGCAAGGGTGCTTATCTGATTTACCAGGAATCGAGCCTGGTGATTCGTGCCATTCGCGACTATTTCAATAGTGATATTGGCGACATCTTGATTGACACCGACGATGTGTACGAACAAGCCCAGCAATTCATGGCCCACGTGATGCCTGAACATGCGGCCCGCGTGAAACGCTACCGTGATGACGCGCCTTTGTTTAGCCGCTTTCAAATCGAACACCAGATTGAATCGGCCTACGCCCGCACAGTGCAACTGCCCTCCGGCGGCGCGATTGTGATTGACCACACGGAAGCGCTAGTGTCAGTCGACGTTAACTCCGCTCGCGCCATCAAAGGCGGCGATATTGAAGAAACCGCGACGCGCACCAACTTGGAAGCGGCTGACGAAGTCGCTCGCCAAATGCGTCTGCGTGACTTGGGCGGCTTGATCGTGATCGACTTTATCGACATGGAAGAAAGCCGCAACCGCCGTGACGTAGAAAATCGTTTGCGCGATGCTTTGCGCCAAGACCGGGCCCGGGTTCAGTTTGGCACCATCAGCAAATTTGGTCTGATGGAAATGAGCCGCCAACGCTTGCGCCCCGCGCTTAGCGAAGG
>JBAXOC010000167.1:0-4272 GCA_037133455.1 Comamonadaceae bacterium
GAGCCTGCCTCCTCGATCTTGCCCTGGTGCAAAAACACCACCTGACTCGATACTTCACGTGCGAACGCCATCTCGTGGGTGACCAATAACATGGTGCAACCACTAAGAGCCAGATCGCGAATCACTTTGAGCACCTCGCCGACCAACTCGGGGTCAAGCGCGGAGGTTGGTTCGTCAAACAACATGACTGCAGGTTGGGTGGCCAGAGCGCGGGCAATCGCCACGCGTTGTTGCTGACCGCCCGACAAAAAGGCCGGGTAAACATGGCGCTTTTCCGCCATCCCGACCTTTTCCAGTAAGGCCTCGCCCAGCGCAATGGCCTCTGCCCTCGACTTTTTCAGCACATACATAGGCACTTCGATAATATTTTCCAGTACCGTCATATGTGGCCACAGATTGAACTGCTGAAAGACCATGCCCAAGCGCGTGCGAATGCGGTCCACCTGGGCCGAATCGGCCGGTACCGGATTACCCTTGCGGTCTTTGATGAGTTTGAGTTCTTCGCCGGTAATGTGGATACGCCCTGAGTGCGGCACCTCTAGCAAATTAAGGCAGCGCAACAGTGTGCTTTTGCCCGAACCGCTGGCACCAATCAGGGACACCACATCGCCGGTGTAGGCGCTAAGAGATACGCCCTTGAGTACTTCAACGTCGCCGTAGGACTTGTGTAAGTCCTGCACCAGTACCGCGGGTGTAGCGCTCGTCCCTTCCTTAGAGGTCTGCTTTAGATTCATGAAGTCCTAATATGAATGGCTCTGCGACTAAAGACGGGGCCGCATGTTTAATGCAAAAAAGGTGTGCAAAAGCTGTGCCATCAGTGCACAGGGGATTCCCTATTGGGGTAAGTACTTGGGTTGAAAACGATCTGCCAGTGAAGACCGGACTGAGGAGAGCAACACATGGGGTTTACCGCAGTAGAACAATGTTTTGTTTTTTGCCAAAATGACATTAATTAGTTTTAATGACGGTTTTTCATCAAAAAAATTGTCCAAGCCGGTTAGTCCGGAAAGAGCCCACGCATGGATTCACAGCTTCAGTCAGCGATCAATTTGTTTTCAGAGTTTTTTGATGCCATAAAACAAGCGGTTGCCATCATCGACGAGAAGGGCAACTACGTGTACTACAACGAAGAGTGCGCCCGCATGGACGATACCAAGGTAGAACGTGTTATTGGCAAACCCATGCTCGACGTCTACCCGCAAATGAACGAAAACACCAGCACGCTGTTGCAATCGCTGCACCACAACACGCGTTACCACCACCAGTACCAGATTTACTTCAACACGCTGGGTCGCACCGTGCACAACTTGCACACCACATTGCCGCTACTGGGAACGAATGGCAAAACACTGGGGGCCATTGAGGTCGGCAGCAACCTGGCCGTAATCAGCCACTTGCATGAACAGGTGCTTGAACTACAAGAAAAGCTGCAAGGTGGTAAAGCGGTACCCGATAGCGGGATTTTGTCGGTGGATCCAAAGATGCAAAAGCTGTTGCACGAGGCGCGTCGTCTGGCCATGGCAGATGTGCAAGTGTTGATTTACGGTGAGACTGGCACTGGCAAAGAGCTATTCGCCCGTCTACTCCATGACAATAGCGCACGTGCGAGCGAGCCCTTTATTGTGTTGAACTGTGCAGCCCTTCCGGAACCCTTGTTTGAAAGCACATTGTTTGGCACGGTGAAAGGTGCATTCACGGGCGCGCAAGACCGGCGAGGAGTACTGGAGTCAGCCCAGGGCGGAACTCTATTTCTGGACGAACTCAACTCTATGCCGCTGTCCATTCAGGGAAAACTCTTGCGTGTGCTGCAAGAAAAAACCTATTCGCGCGTGGGATCCAATGCGGTCAGCAATGCGGACGTACGCATCATCTCAGCTAGCAATGAGAATCCGGCAGTTTTGATTGAACGGGGCGGAATGCGGCCCGACCTGATGTACCGGCTGCAAGTGGGTTATCTTGAAATCCCACCGCTGCGCGACCGCAAGGCTGACATCCCATTACTAGCGGAAGCCTTTGTAAAGAAGCACACCAAACTCAGCAACAACCGAATCCAGCGCATCAACCCAGCCGTGATGGAGCGACTCAAGCGCCACCACTGGCCAGGCAACGTGCGTATGCTGGAAAACATCCTGTTACGCAGCTTGATTTTGTGCGAAGTCGGCGATGAACTGGACTTTGTGCTCTTGGAAGACGATGAGCGTAGCGTCACCATGCGCATTGCTGAGCCGTTGCCGATTCCGCCTGCGCGAGCACAACCAGCGCTTGAAGGATCGGCTTCTGCGTTGGCCGCTCGGGTAGAAATCACTGGAGCCGATAGTCAAATGCCGTTTGATGCCCGCATGGAGCAATTCGAAAAACAGTTGCTGCTTGAGTACCTGCGTGAGTGCGACAACCTTGCGGAAGTAGCACGTCGGTGCGGCCTCCCCCGCGCCACCCTGCAATACAAGATCAAACGCCACGGCATACGCCTAAAGCGCAGTGCCGTGTTTGAAGCCTAAAACCTCAAAGACAAGCATGTCAGCCCGCCATCCATCTTCTTGATTTCGCTGGTATCGAGCTGCAGGATGGGCAAGCCGACAGTTTGCAGTTTAGACAGCGTGTCTGGATAGCCAATCGGTGTAATCAGAATGTCGTTAATCCAAAGCGTATTGCCGGCGTATTCTTCTTGTTTGGATAGAACCAAGTGGGTGAATCCGGCAAAGATCGGGTTGCGCGCGCCTTCCTCATTCAATATCAATGTATTGCGCCCCACGTAGTTAACAATGGACTTGAGGTGCAGTCCTTCACTGACCTCGACGCAATGAACTCGGTAGCCAAAAGGCTCAACCACGGCGGCAAATTCACGGATGCCGGCTTCATCGGTCCGACTGGTAAGACCCACAAAAAAACGTTTCTCCACCATCAACACATCGCCACCGTCCATATGTGCATCTGCGCTCATACGGGTCACCGAGCGATAACGCGACAAAACCGGTTCAATGGTCGCAGTCTCACCCTGTCGGGAGGGTGCTCCGGGGTGGGTCAGTACTGCAAACTCGGGTCCAACAACGGCCGTATCTTCGACAAAATGGCTATCGGGAAAGGCCGGTTGTTCAGGCAACACCGATACCGTCAGCCCCAGCCCCAGCAAGGTGCTGATGTAAGCATCGAACTGCAGGCGCGTTTTTTGGGCATCGGGTGCTCCCAATGCGGATGTCGTAAGGCCTTGCCCGCAGGTAGATGACGGCAGGCGTGCGATGGCGTTGGTGTAATGCATGTTCACAAAATATAGAAAGTAAGCCAAACAGCTTAAACCAGAATCAAGCCCATGTTTGAGCCATTAGAAAAACTGCTCAGAATTTTTCCTCGTTTTCATGTACCAGGTCTTCCACAAAAACGGCGCGCCTGCAGCACAAACAAACAACTACAAGCGATAGCTAAATACTGAAATATTGATAAATATATTTAGAGGTTAACCCGTGGCCTCGAAATGCAGTAATGCCGATGGGCGGGAGAAACCGATTCTCCCAATCCTGTATGGTCATGGGGATACACCAAACGCTGAACTTCCCTCTCGCCTTCGGTTTGAACCATCGTTTTTCAAAAACTTCGTTCCCTTTTCACAATGAAAATCTTCCACAACACCCGCCACGCCCAACACGCCGGCCGCCAAGAAATGTTCCGAGGGCGCTTGGTCGATTGCCACGAGGTGCCAGAGCGCTTGCAGCATGTGTTGGACGAACTGGCGCGTCGGCCTGTGGGCAGCTTGGAGCGACCATCAAACGACCTGCCGCTGGACGCGGCCTTGCGGCGAGTGCACAGCGCTGATTACCTCGACTTTTTAGCCCATGCGTGGGACGACTGGGTGGCGCTAGACCCCGCCAATGCGACGCTAGACGCCCTGCCCTCGGTCTGGCCGTTGGCGTCAAAACACGGTTTTCGCACCGATGTTCCACCGCTCAACTTTGCGGCGCGGCTGGGGCAATATGCGTTTGACTCGGGTACGCCCTTGACGGCGGGCAGTTGGGTCGCCGCCAGCGAGGGCGCGGCCTGCGCGCTGGCAGCAGCGCAAGCGGTGTTAGATGGCGAGCGCTTTGCCATGGCGTTGACTCGACCGCCGGGGCACCACGCAGGTCCCAATTACATGGGCGGTTATTGCTTCATCAATAACGCCGCCGTGGCAGCGCAGGCCCTGCGCGACAGCGGGCTGGAACGCGTTGCCTTGCTGGATGTGGACTGCCACCACGGCAACGGCACACAAACTTGCTTTTACGAACGCAGCGATGTGTTCAC
>JBAXOC010000168.1:0-4246 GCA_037133455.1 Comamonadaceae bacterium
CATTCGGCGCTTAACCGCATTAAAAATTGGGCAGCCTATTCGCGGCTATGGGATGGAGTCGCATTTGGTTAAAAGTGGAACACCCACCATGGGCGGTGTTCTCATCTTGATTTGTATCACCGTATCAACGCTCCTCTGGGCGGACTTAAGTAACCGCTTTGTTTGGATTGTGTTGGCTGTCACATTGGGGTTTGGTGCCATCGGGTGGGTAGACGATTGGCGCAAGGTGGTGCACAAAGACCCAGAAGGCATGCGCTCACGCGAAAAGTACTTCTGGCAATCGGTGATCGGTTTGCTCGCTGCCTTGTACTTGGTTTTCAGTATTTCCGAATCCTCCAATTTGCGCGTGCTTGAACTGTTTTTTAATTGGGTGCGTTCGGGCTTTGATGTGAACTTGCCACCCAAAGCGGGATTGCTTTTGCCCTTCATCAAAGAAGTCAGCTATCCCTTGGGGGTGATGGGTTTTGTGGTGTTGACTTATTTGGTGATTGTGGGTTCAAGCAATGCCGTGAATTTAACCGATGGTTTAGATGGCCTGGCCATCATGCCGGTGGTGATGGTAGGTTCGGCCTTGGGTGTCTTTGCCTACGTCGTCGGTAGCACGGTGTATTCCAAATATTTATTCTTTCCGCACATCTCGGGTGCAGGTGAGTTGTTGATATTTTGTGCTGCTATGGCTGGTGCCGGTTTGGCTTTCTTGTGGTTTAACACCCATCCAGCACAGGTCTTTATGGGTGATGTGGGAGCCTTGGCTTTGGGTGGCGCACTCGGTACCGTAGCGGTCATCGTTCGACAAGAAATTGTGTTGGCCATCATGGGCGGCGTCTTTGTGGTGGAGGCGCTCTCGGTGATGCTGCAAGTAATGTATTTCAAATACACCCGAAAAAAATACGGCGAGGGAAGGCGGTTTTTCAAGATGGCGCCCTTACACCACCATTTTGAAAAACAGGGTTGGAAAGAAACCCAAGTCGTTGTTCGTTTTTGGATCATCACCATGCTCTTGTGTTTGCTTGGGCTCTCCACCTTGAAGCTGAGGTAACGGTGCAATCATTGCGTGATCAACAGGTATTGGTTTTAGGCTTAGGCGCCTCAGGCCTGGCCATGGCTCGGTGGTGTGTGCGCCAGGGTGCGCATGTCACAGTCCTGGATACCCGCGAATCACCACCCATGTTGGATACTCTGAAGCAAGAATTACCGCACGTTTCATTTGCGGTTGCAAAGATAGACGCGTCCTTCTTAGACGGCAAAACATTCAGCGCTGTGTTTTCTAGTCCTGGACTGTCGCCAGAATCTACAGCAGCTTTGCTAGAAGCGGCGCGGGCTGCTGGCATGTGGATCGGAGGTGAATTGAGTTTGTATTCGCTTGCGTTGAAAGAGTTAGAAAGAGATACAGGCTACGCGCCTAAAGTGCTTGCGATTACCGGTACCAATGGCAAAACAACTGTGACGGCGTTGACCGGACAGTTAGTACAGCGCGCTGGAAAAACGGTGGAGGTTGCAGGAAATATTGGCCCGACATTGCTCGATACCTTGTCTGCAGCGCTAGACGCTCAGGCATTGCCAGAGGTCTGGGTCTTGGAGCTATCAAGTTTTCAGTTAGCGCAAAACGCAGAGTTTGAACCGACCGCTGCCGTCGTTCTCAACCTCAGCCAAGACCATTTGGATTGGCATGTCGATATGGCTGACTACGCGCAAGCCAAAGTGAAGGTTTTTGGATCAACTGGTTTGATGATTTTGAATCGACAGGATTCGGCTGTCATGGCGATGTTGCCTGCGCCCGTGCGTGCCAAGTTGCAGCGCCCTGTGGAGCGAGCGCACATGACCTTTGGCGTGGACATGCCGCAGCGCCCGGGTGATTTTGGGCTTGAGGATGTGAATGGAATGGTTTGGCTGGTTCGCGCATTAGAGGCAGACGAAACGCTTAAGAAGAGTCGAAATCCCCAAGACCAAGAAATACATATTCAACGGCTCATGCCGGCCGATGCCTTGCGTATTCGCGGACGGCATAACGCAAGCAATGCCTTAGCTGCATTGGCTTTATGCAGTGCGGCAGGCTGCGCGCTAGGACCGATTTTATTTGGCTTGCGCGAATACCGAGGCGAACCACACCGTGTTCAATCCGTAGCGACCATCGACGCCGTGGAATATTTTGACGACAGCAAAGGGACCAATGTCGGCGCTACGGTCGCCGCATTGTGCGGTTTGGGGGAAGAGCGAAAAGTAGTCATCATTTTGGGTGGCGAAGGAAAAGGACAAGACTTCACCCTCCTTCGCGAACCTGTTACACGTTTTGCAAGAGCGGTCGTACTCGTGGGGCGCGATGCACCGTTGATTCGTGTGGCCTTGGCTGAGCTTGAAGTGTCGATCTGGGATGCCGATTCGATGCAGAGCGCCGTTGAGCTGGCCAGCGAAAAAGCCCACGACGGGGACGCCGTATTGATGTCGCCTGCTTGCGCAAGTTTTGACATGTTCAAAAACTATGAGCACCGCGCACAGGTATTTTGTGACGCAGTTCACTCCCTTGCGCTTGATGCAGGTATCGCGCTTGAGGTGCAGTCATGAACGCGCTACGACTCACCTTTGGCCGGTGGTTTGGTTTGCCTGATCCGGAGGCAGGGGAGGCATTGCCCGTTCGTTTGGGGCGTCGAGCTGCATACAGCCCCATGCCTGCCAATCTTCAATCGTTTGATCAGCCTTTGCTGTGGGTCGTAATGACTTTGGTGTTGTGGGGTGTGGTGATGGTGTATTCGGCAACGATTGCGATGCCCGACAACCCCAAGTTTGCCAACTACGCCCACAGCCATTTCTTGATTCGGCATCTTGTTTCTATTTCGATCGCCATCATTGCAGCCATCATCGCATTTCAAGTTCCGGTCGAAGTGTGGGAGCGGATAGCTCCTTGGCTTTTTGTTGTGTCACTTTTGCTTTTAGTCGCTGTATTGCTTCCGTTTGTTGGCAAAGGGGTGAACGGCGCTAGGCGCTGGATTTCAATTGGAATTATGAATTTTCAGCCCTCGGAGTTAGCCAAATTCGCAGTGCTTTTGTACGCCTCCAATTACATGGTGCGCAAGATGGATGTGAAAGAAGACTTTTTCCGCGCTGTTATTCCTATGGGTGTTGCCGTCGCTTTGGTGGGGTTGTTGCTTTTGGCAGAGCCCGACATGGGTGCCTTCATGGTGATTGCAGTCATCGCGATGGGAATCCTGTTTTTAGGCGGGGTTAACGCACGCATGTTTTTCTTGATTGCCACCATCTTGGTGGTGGCTTTTGGGTTAATGATCGCGCTCAGTGAATGGCGTCGAGACCGAATTTTTGCGTACCTCGATCCGTGGAGTGAAAAGCACGCCTTGGGCAAGGGCTACCAACTTTCCCACTCTTTGATAGCGATAGGCCGGGGTGAGGTTTTCGGCGTAGGTTTGGGTGGAAGTGTCGAAAAACTGCATTGGCTACCCGAAGCGCACACCGACTTTTTGTTGGCGGTGATTGGCGAGGAGTTTGGTCTTTTTGGCGTGGTCATTTTGATTGGACTTTTCCTGTGGCTTACGCGTCGGATCATGCATATTGGCCGTCAAGCGATTGCACTAGACCGTGTGTTTGCCGGCTTGGTGGCTCAAGGCGTTGGAATATGGATGGGTTTCCAAGCTTTTATCAATATGGGCGTGAACCTTGGTGCTTTGCCAACCAAAGGTTTAACTTTGCCTTTGATGAGTTATGGTGGCTCGGCCATTTTGATTAATTTGGTGGCATTGGCATTGGTCATGCGCATTGATTATGAGAATCGCCGTATGCAACAAGGAGGTCGCTCATGATGCGTCCTTGTGCGTTGGTGATGGCTGGAGGTACGGGAGGACATATTTTCCCGGGCTTGGCTGTTGCACAAGCGTTGCGAGACAAGGGCTGGCGTGTCCACTGGTTGGGAACGCCGAACAGTATGGAAACGCGATTGGTTCCTCTGCGCGGATTCACCATGGAGTTAGTGGATTTTTCAGGTGTCAGGGGCAAAGGTGTGATGACGTGGGTCCGATTGCCTTGGCGTTTGCTGCGTGCGTGTTTTCAGAGTTTCCAAGTGTTGCAGCAGGTGCGACCTGATGTGGTCTTGGGCTTTGGCGGGTACATCAGTTTGCCGGCTGGCTTGGTGACGGTCTTGCGGCGTATTCCTTTGGTATTGCATGAGCAAAATGCGATTGCAGGGATGGCCAATCAGGTGCTTTCCAAAGTGGCGGCTCGTGTATTTACCGCATTTCCC
>JBAXOC010000169.1:0-4234 GCA_037133455.1 Comamonadaceae bacterium
GGCGTCAAGCACCACAGCAGCCCCGTCCAAAGGCTTCACAGGGCCTGCGCCTTTACCACTGGCTTGGTGACAAGCCGCGCAGTTTTGGGCGTACACCTTTTCACCGCGTTGCGTGATGTCCGCCAATGTCCACACTTTGCTTGGGTCGTCGGCTTTGGCGGCGAGTTTTTTCTTCTCGCCTTCAACCCAAATGGAGTAATCTTCAGCAGACACTACCTTGACATGAATGGGCATGTAGGCATGCTCTTTGCCACACAGCTCTTGGCATTGCCCATGGTAATTACCTACTTTTTCAGCGCGAAACCAGGTATCACGAACAAATCCGGGAATTGCATCTTGCTTAATTCCAAAAGCAGGGACAGCAAACGAATGGATAACATCATTGGCGGTTGTGATGATCCGAACTTTTTTATCGACTGGAACCACCAAGGGGTTGTCCACTTTGAAAAGATAGTCATCCACGACCTCGCCCTTTTTGGGGCCGCCGTTGTTAGACATCTCGCGTTGCTCGCTGTCTAAGGTGGAAACAAAAGCAATGCCTTCGCCTTCACCCTTAACGTAGTCGTAACCCCATTTCCACTGCATACCAGTAGCCTTGATGGTCAGGTCGGCGTTGGTGGTGTCTTTCATAGCAACAACCACTTTGGTAGCAGGCAAGGCCATCAAAATCACGATCACAAAAGGAACGATCGTCCAAATAATTTCAACCGTGACTGACTCATGGAAAGTAGCCGCCTTATGACCCACTGACTTGCGGTGTTTCCAGATGGAGTAGAACATCACAGCAAAAACAGCAAGAAAAATGACGACACAAAGAATCATCATGAACCAATGCAGCCACTGTTGATCACGGGCAATCGCCGTAACAGGCGTTGGCAGGTCTAATTGTCGAACGGATGGACCACCTGGCAAATCATTAACCGCATAAGCAAGGCTTAGGGCCGCAGTACCAAACCAAGCGCCGGCTATGGCCATCAAGGAAACTAATTTTTTCCAAATGCTCTTCATCGTATTCACTTTCAATGCCCAAAAGTAAGCAAACTCAAAAACTAAAAGGGTAGGTTAGGTTTGGGGTGGAACTTCACACCGATAAGGTGTGCGTATTCCAGAGAAAAACCGCTTTATTGACCTGCATCAATTGTATCCGAGAGTTTTTTTCGACTAACAACCGATGGACCACCAAGGTTTCTCTCCTAAAAGGGATTGTTTTTAACGCCTTTAGGAGATTGCAACGCCGCACGCATTTCATCCATTGTCAAAGTAGTTTCGGCTTTGACTGGGATACGCGGCTGGGGCTTAAACGCATGGCCGTAAATAATCTCGAAGGTCAAACGCAGCCTTTGAGGATCTTCGGGGTCAGTTAAGTGCGTTTGTAATTGCGCATGGAGCTTTTTGAGCCACCCCTTTCCGCGCAAATTTTGATAACGCCCCACATGCAAATTACGCCCCAAACCCCGCAGCTCTTCTAAAAGCCGCTCAGGACTCGAAAAAGTCAACGTGATGCGCTCCATGTCCATGACCGGTTCAGCAAAACTAGCGCCCACCAACATATCGCCCCAATCATGCATATCCGTAAATTCATGCGATGGTGCGGGCCACCCCATCCCTGCATAAATCGGGCGCAGTTCCCGCAAAGTGTCAGGCCCCAAACAGGAGAACATCGCAAAACCATCTGACTCGAGCAGGTGGCTCCACTGCGCAATCAGCGCCTGAGGTTGCGCTGCCATATGCAAAGCCATATTGGCCCAGAGCATTTGTACTGGTCGCTTTGGCGCCTCAAATCGAAGAGACGGACCGACCCACCTTCGAAAACTCCACCAAGGAGGACTTAAGTATTTATGGGCTTGTGAAAGTGGATCTGCAGACTCTTGCATCACAAAGCACTCCGACTTCGGGTAGCGCTTAGCAAGCAAAGCATGGGCTTGTACCCCGCCGCGCAAGGGTTCCCAATGCAGCCATTGGCGCGGCTGCTTGACCAGCCACTGCAAGCGGCTCTCCATCCGTCGCGCTACTTCTTCATGCAACCACGGTGAGCTAGATTCTTCGAGCAACACGGGCACTTTTGCCCACCGATCCGCAGCAATGGGGTCAAGGGTAGGCGGTCGCTTTGCTGTCATAAAGGCAGTATATTGGCTTGATGTTTCGCCAATGGGTTCAAAGGTTTTTCTATCGACTGCCGAGCCAATGCGCGGTCTGTAATGCTTGGCCGAGCCAGAGCGTATGTGAATCTTGCGTGGGTTTGTTTGCCCAGCCTTGTGCGCGTTGTAGTCGGTGCGCCCTGCCAGTTCTATTGGGGATGCGCCAATGCGTTGCTTGTAAAAATAAACCGCCGCACATCGACGCCGCGTTCGCCGCCGTGACTTACAGCTTTCCTTGGGCCAAGATGGTGCACGATTTTAAATTCCATGACAACCCTGCTTGGGCAAGGAGCATGGCGCTTCTGATGCGAAGTACGCCCTGGGTCGACCCCGCACTCGATGCTGCAGACTGGGTTGTGCCCATGCCTTTATCCCCAGAGCGATTGCGTCAAAGGGGGTTTAACCAAGCCTTTTTACTCGCGCGGGAGTTGGCACCGCAAATGGTCAACAACACTTTTTTAATGCGCATCCAAGATACCCCCGCCCAAAGTTCTTTGCCTCGCCGCGAACGCTTGGCTAACGTAGAACACGCCTTCGCCATCGAACCTCTGCAACGCCACCAACTCAAAGGCAAACGGATTGTGTTGGTGGACGATGTGATGACCAGCGGCGCGTCTATCAACGCCGCCGCTCTCGCCTTAAAGCAAGCTGGCGCACAACACGTCACCGCATTGGTTTTTGCAAGAACCGATTAAAAAGCAGCCATTTCAAAAGGCGATCGGTCGAGCGACAATCTGCGCATGTTCAATATTGTCTTAGTGGAACCCGAGATTCCCCCCAATACCGGTAACGTCATCCGACTCGCAGCCAATACCGGATGCACCTTGCATTTGGTAGAGCCCTTGGGTTTTTCGATGGATGACAAACACATGCGCCGCGCGGGCTTGGACTACCACGAGTACGCAACGCTTAAACGCCACCGCGATTGGCAAGCCTTTTTAGATACCGAACGCCCCGCGCCTGATCGGCTTTTTACCTTAACGACCCGGGGGACGACAAATCCTTTCGATACGGCATTTCAACCCGGCGATTGGTTGGTCTTTGGATCGGAGACCAAGGGCATTTCTGACGCTGTGAGGGCCTCGTTTGGGCCTGGACAAAGCCTCAAACTTCCAATGCAAAAAGACCAGCGCAGCCTGAATTTATCTAACGCAGTCGCGGTCACGGTCTTTGAGGCTTGGCGACAAAACGGGTTTGCCTAAAGAAAGGTCTTCAGGGATAAAGGCGCGCCAATGACTCAGCGATACACACCGGCTTAGCAACGCCTTCACGCTGGGTGGTCACTTCCCACGTAAATTGAAACCCGTGGTTTTCTATCGGGTCGGCTTTGAGCAACTTTAGAGTCGCCCGCAGGCGGCTATTCACGGGGACGGGTGCCATAAAACGAACCTTATTGAGCCCGTAGTTCACGCCCATGCGGGCTTGTGTGATTTTGAGCGCCGAGTCAAAAAATTGAGGGATCAACGACAAGGTGAGAAAACCGTGCGCAATAGGCGCTCCAAAAGGGCCTTGGCTTGCGCGTTCGAGATCGACGTGTATCCACTGGTGGTCTCCCGTGGCTTGGGCAAATTGGTTGATGTGGTCCTGGGTAATTTCAACCCAGTCGCTGGTCGCTACTTCTTGTCCGACGCATTCGGCTAAGTCTTGTAAAGTTTCAAAAGTTTTCATACCTTGGTGGCTCATAAAGCTTGAAAAGCCCATGGTAACCTCGGTGCATGTTCAGTCCCTCACAAGAAGATGTTCGTCGATTTTTTTGCGCCGTCTACGAAAAATCGCTCCGCAAAGCGCCTATGGAGGCCATCGAAACTTTAGCCAGCCAATGGATCGCAGAGCATCCGGAATACCACGCAGATTTCTCCAATGTGGATGCAGCCTTGCGTCAGGTGTATTCCAACGCCCAAGGGCAAAGCAACCCTTTTTTGCACTTGTCGATGCATCTGTCCATCAGCGAGCAGTGCAGCATTGACCAGCCCCGTGGAATTCGCCAAGCGGTTGAACTGCTGACCCACAGGCGCAACTCACTTCACGACGCACACCACGAGACCATGGAGTGTTTAGGAAAAATGTTGGAAGAAAGCCATAGCGCGAGGCGCCCC
>JBAXOC010000170.1:0-4232 GCA_037133455.1 Comamonadaceae bacterium
CTCCATCATCTGGTCTGTGGGACAACTCCAGATGCAACCCAACATCGGTAAAAAATACCAGTCTTGAAACTCAGTAGAAAAGGCGTGCTGCTTTAAAAACTCCCGCAAGGGCTGCATCAACTCCCCTTCGGCGTTGCGCAATGCGATGTCAGTCGCAAGGCGGTTAAAGCGCAACACGTCACGCAACATGGCGTAAAAACGCGGGTTCACTAAATTACTGCGTTGGGCGAACACCGTGTTGAGGTTGCTGCCGCTCCACTCCAAGGCCCGCTTTGTGGGGCTTTGGGGAACCTGAACTGAAAACGACATGTCGGACGGGGTCGTGGCAACCCCCAACGCTGCAAACAATGCGATGAGCTGCGGATACGTGCGCTCGTTAAACACCAAAAAGCCCGTATCAACGCCATGCGACATCGGGCCTTGGGGCGTATCTAGCGTGATGTCTACCGTGTGCGTGTGGCCGCCAAAGTAGTCGCCAGCCTCAAACAAGGTGATGTCGGCGTGCGAATGCAAGCGGTACGCAGCGGCTAAACCGGAAATCCCAGAACCGACGATTGCAATTTTCATAAAGCCTAATATTAAGAATTTGCACTATAAGGTATTTTTATGACTGGCTGGTCTTTTTATGATGTAAAGAGTATTTTTGGGCGATACTCCCGACCATAAAGCCTTGATTTTGATCAGGGCGATTGGTTTGTTCGTCAGTGCTTTGTCATACCTGCGACCTAAAATTGACACACCTAGAAAGGTTGCCATGCTTTACCCAGAACTTTTTAAACAATTGGAATCCGTGCGTTGGGACATGGAGCGCGATATCCCTTGGGATACCTTTGATGCGTCCACGCTCTCCGACGAACAAGCCGCCACCATCAAAATGAACGCCATTACGGAGTGGTCTGCCTTGCCGGCCACGGAAATGTTTCTTCGCGACAACCGCGGTGACAGCGACTTTTCTGCCTTTATGTCGATCTGGTTTTTTGAGGAACAAAAGCATTCTTTGGTGCTTATGGAGTATTTGCGCCGGTTTCGCCCCGACTTGGTTCCAACGGAAGAAGAGCTGCACAACGTGCGCTTTGAGTTTGATCCCGCGCCGCCCTTGGAAACCTTGATGCTGCATTTTTGCGGTGAGATTCGCCTCAACCACTGGTACCGCCGCGCCAGCGATTGGCATACCGAACCGGTCATCAAAGCCATCTACACCAAGCTCAGTCAAGACGAAGCCCGCCATGGCGGTGCCTACCTGAAATACATGAAACGCGCGATTCAGAATGTAGGCTTAGAAGCCAAAATCGCCTTTGCCAAAGTCGGCGTTTTGATGGCTAGTGCCCGGCGCACCACGCAAGCCTTGCACCCCACCAATTTGCATGTCAACAAAGCGCTGTTCCCCAACGATACGATTCAAAGCCGGCTGCCTGACCCCGAGTGGCTCGAGCGCTGGTTGGATACGCAGATTAATTTTGATGCCGTGTGGGAAACCAAGGTGGTTGAACGGATCTTGCACAACCTGAGCTTGCTCATGGAGCGTCTTTTCCCCACGGTCCAAGACCTCAACAAATACCGCAAAGAACTTACGCAAGCGCAGCTCGCAGCATCAGCCGCTGGGGCTGCTAGCATGCCTGCATGATCCCGCCGCTTTCTCCGCCTGAATTTCTTAGCAAAATTTGCGAACGCAAAGACCTTGCGGCGGCGCTTAGCGCGTTGCCCAAACCGTGGGTATTTACCAACGGCGTGTTTGATGTTTTACACCGCGGCCATGTGATGTACCTGGCCCAAGCCCGCGCCTTAGGCGGCAGCCTGATCGTGGCGCTTAATACCGACGCTTCGGTGCGCCGCCTTGGCAAAGGCGACGACCGCCCCTTAAACCCGCAAGCAGATCGCGCAGTCGTAATGGCCAGCCAAGCCGCGGTCAGTTTGGTGACGTGGTTTGACGACGACACCCCCGAGGCCGTGATCGGCGAAATTCGCCCGGAGATACTAGTCAAAGGCGGCGACTACGACATGGCCGAGTTGCCAGAAACTGCGCTGGTGCAGTCATGGGGCGGGCGGGCGCTGGCATTGCCCTTCGTTGCGGGTTATTCAACGACTGCTTTGGTAAAAAAAATCCGCGCTTAGATTCCCTTGGTCACTGCGCTAGAAAATGTTATAACATACAAACATTCCTAGCCTAAGAGCCAAAAATGCCCATCCATACTTACTCAAGCCGTGAATTCACCCGTGATGTGGGGGCCGCAAAGCGGGCGGCAACGCATGGGCCTGTGTTAATTACCGACCGGGGTCGGCCAGCGTTTGCCTTGTTGAAAATCGAAGACTATTACCAGCTTGCAGGCAAGCAAGAGGTGACGCTCTTAGAGATGATGGACGCGCTCAACGGTGGTGGTGACTTTGAGTTTGAAATCCCCCCGGCCAGCATCAATTTGCAGGTTGCTGACCTAGGGTAGCCGCATGTATGTCCTTGATACCAACGTGTTGTCTGAGCTCCGCCAGGGGAAGCCACAGCAATCAGCCCAAGTGCGTTTGTGGGCATCGGACAAGTCAGCGGTTCATCTGTATATTTCCGCCATCAGTATTCTTGAAATAGAAAAAGGCGTCTTGTCTTTGGAGCGAAAAAGCCCGCCCCAGGGTTTCGCTCTACGTGCGTGGTTCACTGGACTAAAACAGGGGTTCGCAGGCCGAATTCTGCCGTTTACTGAAAAAACAGCGACGCTTTGTGCGGGCTTACATGTTCCCAATCCCAAATCGGAACGCGATGCCATGATCGCAGCCACCGCTTTGGAACATCGCATGGTTATCGTTACGCGCAACGTTTCCGATTTCGCAAACACGGGCGTAGAAGTGATTAACCCGTTTGAGCCGCCCTTGGTCTAAAAGGCCCCTCCAAGGCGGGTAAATCGCTCGGCTTGACTGTGCGGCCAGTGGTGTTGGTAAAGCGCAGGCAATGCGCTGAGGTCGTCTTTGAGTAAAGCCCTAATGGGCAATTCGCGCAACAAAGCATCTTCCAAACTTGAAACCGTGTGGTCCCCCGTGCGGCGAACAATATGGTGGGCGTTGATCTCGCCCGGGTGTTGAACGCCAACGGCCTGCACCAGCTCTTTGAGGGCGTGGAGGGTTTGCTGGTGAAAGTGGTAAACGCGCTCTGATTTATCGCCAACGACCAAAGACTGTTGGCGCATCGGGTCTTGGGTCGCAACGCCGGTGGGACAGTGGCCGCTGTGGCAGGTTTGCGCTTGCAGACAACCCAGGGCAAACATAAATCCCCGTGCGCTATTGCACCAATCCGCGCCCAGCGCCATCAGTCGGGCAATGTCAAACGCATTGATCACTTTGCCGGCGCAGCCAATTTTGATGCGGTCGCGAAAACCAATACCGCGCAAGGTGTTGTGCACCAAAACCAAACCTTCTTGCAGCGGCGAGCCCACGTGGTCAATGAATTCCACAGGGGCCGCGCCGGTTCCGCCTTCTGTTCCATCAACCACAATAAAGTCCGGCGTAATGCCGGTTTGAACCATGGCTTTGGCAATCGCAAACCATTCCCACGGGTGACCAATACAGAGTTTGAACCCGGTGGGCTTTCCGCCGGAGAGCTCGCGCAAGCGAGCGACGAATTGCAACAGTTCAACAGGCGTGTTGAACGCGCTGTGGGATGCCGGAGAGATGCAATCCACGCCGACCGGCACGCCCCGCGCTTGGGCAATTTCAGCCGTCACTTTGGGGCCGGGCAAAACGCCGCCGTGGCCAGGCTTGGCGCCTTGGCTGAGTTTGACTTCAATCATTTTGACCTGCGGGTGGCGGGCGTTGGTCGTGAACTTTTCGGCGCTAAAAGTCCCGTCGTCATTGCGGCAACCGAAGTACCCCGAGCCCACCTCCCAAATCAAATCACCGCCGTGTTTGCGGTGATGTACCGAGATAGAACCTTCGCCGGTATCGTGGGCAAAGCCACCGCGTTTGGCACCTGCGTTGAGCGCCAAAATCGCATTCGCACTCAAAGCCCCAAAGCTCATGGCGGAGATATTGAAAACGCTGGCGCTGTAGGGCTGCGCGGTGTTGGGGCCGATGGTGATGCGAAAGTCGTGGGATGCGATTTGGCTCGGAGCGATCGAATGCGTCATCCACTCATGGCCGTAAGAATGCACATCAAGCTGGGTTCCAAAAGGCCGCTTGTCAGAGTCGCCTTTGGCGCGTTGGTACACCAAAGAGCGTTGGGCCCGCGAAAACGGCGTGGCTTCGTTATCGCT
>JBAXOC010000171.1:0-4227 GCA_037133455.1 Comamonadaceae bacterium
CGTGAAACAAACCTGATAAACGAATCGCCTCACGTCGATTGCCTTCTTTATGGGCCGCCAATTCTTGCCGTACATTTTTCTTCAATGCGCTGATGTCAGCGCGTTTAGCCCGTTGCGCCGCCATCCGAATCAAAGGAGGCTCTACGAGTAGCCGCGCCTCGAACACCGCCCGAGCCTGCTCAGCCGTTGGTTGAGCGACATACGCCCCCCGATTGGGCTGCAATTCAACGACCTCCCGGCTTGCCAAGATCAGTAATGTGCGCCGGATGCGCATCCGGCCTACGCCAAAAGCCGTACATAAGCTGGCCTCGGAAAGTTTAGCACCGGGCGCTAAACGCTGATCAATGACCGCCTCATAGATACGCTCGACGATGTACTCCTCTTGTCCATCGTCAGGGTTAACCATCACTGGCATACGACCTTTACATGCATGTTGTGCCTCAATTCAAAATTCGTGCCAACTGAAAAAATGTCTTATTTTTCATCGCCATCTTACAGGTGGATTTCATTCGATATTGAAAAAAGATGTTGACAAGATTGTTAACAAGATTAAAGATGCGTCCACCAACCTGCAAAGGCATCAGCCAACAGGATGGTGCCCTTCCTTCCACTTCAACTCCAAAGGAGTCTTGTTCATGAAAAAGCGTAATTTCATTGCTACTAGCTTGCTATCAGCCCTGATGGCTGCAGGATTTTGCAGTGCAGCCCTAGCTGCAAACCCTGTTTTAAAAATTGGTTTTGTAGGCGTAACCTCTGGCCCCGCTGCGAGCTGGGGTATCTCTAACCAGCGGTCCATGGAGACCAGTGCAGACTTGATCAACGAAGCCGGTGGCGTCAAAATCGGCGGCACCACCTACGACGTCAAAATCGTCGCCTTTGACGATCAAAAAGATCCAAAGCGTGCCATTGCCGGCATGGAAAAAATGGCCCAAGAAGGAATTCATTACGTTGTTGGTCCAAACGTCGATGACGGCGCGGCTGCAGTTCGTCCAGTAGCAGAACAAAAAGGGATCATGTATTTCCCTTACGCTTTCCCTAAATCTCTTTACACCAAGCCTGCAAGCAACGCCATACTTGGGATGGTGGCCAATTACCAATCGGGTCCAGCGATTTACAAATACCTGATGAAAGAAAAGGCCGTCAAAAAAGTAGCCTTTGTTGCAGCCAACGAATCCGATCCTTTAAGCCAGCGAGACAGTGGCGCCGTTGCCGCTAAAGCAGCAGGTTTGCAAGTGGTTTCCGCCAACGTAACCTACCAAGTTGATACAACGGACTTCACGCCCGTACTGCTACCGGTTATCAAAACAGCGCCTGATTTGCTCGTTTTGTCTGGCGTATCTCCTGCTCAAGCTCCTCAGCTAATTCGTTCAGCCCGTGAAATGGGCTACAAGGGATTGATCTCTACGGAAACTGCGCAAGACGCCAATGTACTCAAGGAAGGCGCAGGAAAACTCGCTGACGGCTTTATCTCGGTCGGCGGTGCGTCTACTCCTCAATTGGCATCCGACAAGATGCGCGAATTTGTGACCCGCTACAAAAAGAAATTTGGCGAATACAACGACGAATCCAACACCAAGGTCTATGCGCTGGCCTACATCCTAGAAACTTTGAAAGCCAATCCCAAAGGCATGACCGATGTGAAAGAATTTCAAAAAACCATGGATAGCTTTCAAGCACCAAACCCTTACATGGTGGGCGATGCCAAGCTGAAATATGTGGGCATGACTTCTTTTGGTCAAAAACGTCAGGTATCCGTTCCTTTGGTTGTGAATGTTTACAAAGACGGAAAGTTTGAAACATTGTTTGTCGCTCAAGTTGACTAAAAGTGGTTGCTTAGTGAAAGGGGCGCTTCCCATAGAAGCGCCCCTCTAGCGTTTGCATCTCACAACACATTGGTATCGCTATGGAACAGGTTATTGCTAACGGACTTTATTTAGGGGCGCAGTACGCCTTGATCGCACTGGGCTTGACTCTGATTTTTTCGTTGATGAACGTGCTCAACTTCGCCCACGGGCAAATGTATGTTCTTGGCGGTTTTGTCACTTACACCGTGGTCGCGCAATTCGAACTGCCATTTATCGTGGGTCTTGTGGCCTCCGCAGTTGTGCTGGCGATCACAGGCGCACTGGTCGAGCGTTTTTTGTTTAGACCAGTCATTCGAAACTCTCATCGTGAAGAGAGCACCATGCTGCTTGCTGCTGGCATCGCATTCTTTTTAGATGCCGTCATTCTCTTGGTCTTCGGGGAAAAACAACGCGGTGTTCCCAAAATCATTGACGGACTTTTCAACTGGGATTTTTTGATCGTGATGCCTTATGACCGCATCGTTATCGGTCTTCTAGCGATTGCACTCATCACCGTATTTATTTTTTATATGCAGCACTCGAAAACCGGACGCGCCATGCGTGCATTGGCTCAGGACAAGATTGCTGCACGACTTATGGGCGTAGACGTTGACCGCTACTCGATGATTGGTTTTGCACTCGGCGCCATGCTCGCCGGTGTTGTGGGCGGCTTGCTCGTAACCATCACCGGTATTAACTTAGGAATGGGAGGGCCCACTTCTATCAAGGCCTTCATGATGATCATGATTGGTGGCGCAGGTGTGATCTCAGGTGCCATCATCGGCGGCTTTATTTTAGGGATGATGGAGAGCGTTGGGCTCACCGTACTCGCTTCTTCGGGAGACATCACCTACTTAGTTATCTTTGCCACATTGATGGTATTTCTTGCGATCCGTCCCCAAGGACTGATGGGAAAGCCGTGGGGTTGATATGCAAAAAAATTCTTTGATCTTTTCTACCGGGGTCTTTTTATTGGGTGTGTATGTCGCAGTGCCTTTGGCTATTGCGACTAGCGAACGTTTTGATTTGTACTACACCCTTACAGCCGTCGCACTGCTGTCTATAGCCTCTGCAGGGGTTTGGCTTACCTTTTATATTGGCCGAATCAATATCGGACAAGGCGCTTACTCTCTTGTAGGCGGCTATGTTTCTGCGTTACTGGTAACGCAAGCCGGAGTGAGCTTCTGGTGGACGCTTCCCATCGCAGGTATGTTTTGTGCACTGCTTTCAGTCATTATTGGTCTGCCCATTTTGAGGCTCCGGGGCGTCTACTTTGCCATGGTGACCTTGGTCTTAACAGAAGTGGCCAGGCTGTGTGCGCTAGCGCTACCCATCACAAATGGGGCTAAGGGTATTACATCCATTCCCTTGCCAGAGGCATTGCAAATTTTTGGTGTCACTGTCATCCCCGATTTTGCGCATCTCGCCAACCCCAAACTCGCGTTTTATTTCATGGCCGTAACCATGATGGTGGTGGCTTACGCTGTGCTCTGGCGCATCGTCCACTCGCGGCTGGGCCATCTCTGCCGCTCCCTGCAGCAAAACGAAGAACTGGCGTCTTCCATTGGCGTAAATACTGCATGGCTGCGCGTACTGGCGTATTCCATTTCTTCGTTCTTCGGCGGCATCGCTGGCGCTGGATTCATTGCTATCTCACAGTCGATTTATCCATCTTCCTTCCAAAGCACTGATAGCGTTAACTTTATGCTCAATTGCTTTTTAGGCGGATTGGGCTACGTGATGGGACCCATGCTTGGAACGCTATTGCTTTACTTCGGGTGGGATCTTCTTTTTGCCACCGGGCGCTTTCAGCTCCTAATCTATTCAACACTGATGATTCTCCTCATGCTGTGGCTACCCAATGGGGTTCTCAGCTTGATGGACCGAAAAGGAGATCGCAAATGAGCAACCTCCTTGAAATCAAAGGTGTTTCCAAACGCTTTGGGGGCCTGACTGCAGTCAACAACGTTAGTTTCCATGTATCTGAGGGTGAAATACTTTCAGTGATTGGCCCCAATGGCGCGGGTAAATCCACACTTTTCAAACTCATTGCTTCTTTTTTACCGACCAGCCAAGGCGAGGTGTTCTTGCGCGGCGAACGTATCAGCAACCTAGCACCGCATACTGTTGCCCGCAAAGGACTCGTGCGAACCTTTCAAGAAGCCACCATCTTTCGGTCGATGACAGTTCGAGAGAATATCATCGTGGCCCACCACTTGCGCTCTCGCGCTTCGCTCTTAGGTTTCTTTTTAGATACGCGTTTGGCGGCCTCCGATGAAGCCGCCTTTGCCGAGTCGGCTGACAACATCATCGAATTTTTAGGACTAGGCGCGATTCGCGATGAGCTTGCTTCTACGCTACCGCAAGGTCATTTACGGGCGCT
>JBAXOC010000172.1:0-4216 GCA_037133455.1 Comamonadaceae bacterium
GAAGATTGCTATTTCGAAATTCAAACGCAGTGGTGGGCGCTTTATTTCTATCAACCCGGTGCGCACCGGTTACTCCGCGATTGCCGATGAATGGATTCCTATCAAGCCGGGCACGGATGGTGCGCTCTTGATGGCTTTGTTGCATGTCTTGATTAAAAAAGATGTGATCGACCACGCATTCTTGAAACGTTTTACCAACGCGCCGCAACTGGTGGTGTTAGATGAGGGAGAACGTGAAGGTTTGTTTGCCTTTGATCCTGACCCTGCCAAAGGCCCACCCGGCGACGGCCGTAACCCGCACAACAAGCTCATTTTTGACAAGACCAGTGGCCAATTTCTCAACGCTTACCCCGAAGGTATTGCTGAGGGTTGCGACCCCGCGCTGGAAGCCCCGGCCGCCGGTTTTTATACCTTGGCCGACGGCACCAAGGTCACGCCTGCGTTTCAGTTGCTCCGCAGCCGGGTGGCCGAGTGCACCCCCGAGTGGGCTGCAGCTATTACAGGAATCGACGCGCAGCGGATCGAAAAACTCGCTCTAGAAATGGGTGACGCAGCCCTTAAACAAGCGTTTGAATTACCAATTCCTTGGACCGATGCGTGGGGCAAAGTGCATCCCACCACGCAAGCCCGGCCTTTGGCATTTCACGCCATGCGTGGCCTTGCTGCGCACTCCAATGGGTTCCAAACCGTGCGAGCGTTGGCGGTGTTGATGAGCGTTTTAGGAACCATTGATGCGCCTGGAGGCTTTCGTCACAAAGCACCCTACCCACGCCACATCGTTCCCAATTACCGCGCTTTCAATTCTCCTGAAATGATTCAGCCCAATACGCCGCTGAATGCTGCGCCTCTGGGATTCCCTGCGCATCCCGATGAGCTGGCGATCAACCCAGACGGCTCACCGATTCGGATCGACCACGCATTTTCTTGGGAGCATCCGCTGTCAGCCCATGGCTTGATGCACAACGTCATCACCAATGCCGTCAAGGGCGACCCTTACCGCATCGACACCTTGCTGATATTCATGGCCAATATGGCGTGGAACAGTTCGATGAACACCATGGGTGTGCGCGAAATGTTGAACCGCAAAGACGCCGATGGCGAGTACATGATTCCTTTCTTGGTGGTGTGTGACGCGTTCCAAAGCGAAACGGTGGCCTTTGCCGATTTGGTGTTGCCTGACACCACCTACCTTGAGCGCCATGATGTGATGGGCATGCTGGACCGTCCGATTTCAGAATTCGAGGGGCCGGTTGATTCTGTGCGTATCCCCGTGGTAGCGCCACTGGGCGAGTGCAAACCCTTCCAAGAGGTATTGATCGAGTTGGCAGGGCGATTAAAGTTTCCTGCGTTCACGACACCCGAAGGCACGCGCAAGTACACCGGCTACACCGACTTTGTCGTGAACTTCCAACCCCAGCCCGGGATTGGATTTTTAATGGGTTGGCGGGGAAAAAATGGCGATGAGCATTTACGCGGTGAGCCCAATCCCAAGCAATGGGAAGCGTACGAAAAAAATGACTGCGTGTTTCAGTACCACATGCCTTCCAACATGCATTACATGCGCAACTGGAACCGCGACTATTTAGACTTCGCTAAAGAAAAAGGTTGGCGTCAAAAGAACGACCCCGTGCAGTTGGCGATTTACTCCGACACCCTGCAATCTTTTCGCTTGGCAGCCCAAGGCAAAACCCAAGGGCGTCAACCGCCCCAGGATCTGCGCGAGCGAATTGACACCTACTTTGACCCCTTGCCGTTTTGGTATGCGCCGCTAGAAGAAGACGCCACCGATTTAGCCGCCTACCCTCTCAACGCCATCACACAGCGTCCGATGGCGATGTACCACTCATGGGATTCGCAAAACGCGTGGTTGCGGCAAATTCACAGCCACAACTATTTGCACGTGAACCCCCTCACCGCCAAAGCGGCTGGTATTTTGGACGGTGGGTGGGCGTGGGTGGAAAGTCAATGGGGCCAGGTGCGTTGCATGATCCGTTACAGCGAAGCAGTCGAACCCGGCACGGTGTGGACTTGGAACGCCATTGGCAAGGCCGACGGAGCGTGGCAGCTGGCTCCGGGCGCCGATGAAGCGCGCAAAGGCTTTTTGCTCAACCACCTCATTTCTGAAGAACTGCCCTTTGGCGACAAAGGTAAAACCATCAGCAATTCCGACCCCATCACGGGCCAAGCCGGTTGGTATGACGTTCGGGTGCGCATTCGTCCTGCTGAACCCGATGAGACCGCTGAAACGTTTCCGCAAATGAACACCATGCCAAGCGTACCGGGCGTCGTAGGTAAAGCGGCCAGTGTATTAACTTACTTTGCGGGTAAGAAAAAAGCAGGAGGAAAAACACCATGATTCAATGGCTCAAAGACTTGATGCAGACGCACTTGGTTGAAGACACTCCCGCAGGGCGCTCTCCAAATACTGCGCCACAGCCAAAGCGGGTTCGCGCCGAACAAGGCGAAACCTTGGCCAAACAACTGGCTTTGGTGATTGACCTCAATGTGTGCGTGGGATGCCACGCCTGCGTGACCTCATGCAAACAATGGAACACTTCCGGCAGCGCCGGTCCTTTGGCCGATTTGGCGCCGTATGCCGCCAACCCGACAGGCACCTTTTTTAACCGTGTTCAAACCTATGAGTCTGGAGAATTCCCCAACACTGACACCATCCATTTCCCGAAAAGTTGCTTGCATTGTGAAGACCCGCCGTGTGTGCCGGTGTGTCCTACCGGTGCGAGCTACAAGCGCGCCGAGGACGGTATCGTTTTGGTGGATTACGATAAGTGCATTGGATGCAAATACTGCGCATGGGCGTGTCCGTATGGCGCTCGCGAATTAGACGAAGAGCGCCAGGTGATGACCAAATGCACGCTGTGCGTGGACCGCATTTATGACGAGTTGTTGCCAGAGGCGGACCGCCAACCCGCTTGCGTCAAAGCGTGCCCTACAAATGCACGTTTGTTTGGCGATGTCAAAGACCCAGGCTCTGAAGTGTCTATAGCCATTCGGGAGCGGGGTGGTTACGCGCTGATGCCGGAGTGGGAAACCCAACCGGCTAACCAATATTTGCCGCGGCATATCACTCCATCGTCTCAAGGCTAACCCGCTATGCATCCGGCTTTTTCTATTCTCTTTTTCACCACCTTGGCAGGCGCGGCGCAGGGCTTGATTGTGGCGTTGGCCGTTGCATTGCTGTGTGGTGTTCCTATGGGCGCTGAGTTTTTCTTGCAAGCCTTGGCCTTGGGCGAAGTGCTCTTGGTCTCCGGCTTGATCGCTTCGTTCTTTCATTTGGGCCACAAGATGCGCGCCTGGCGTGCAGTGCTGATGTGGCGCACCTCTTGGATGTCACGCGAAGTGATCGTGATGCCAGCGTTTATCGGCTTGGTTGCTGTGTGGTGGTTGGCTTTGGCGCTTCACTTACAAGGCCTTGTCATGCAGGTCTTGCCGGTTGTGGTTATTGTTGGCGCACTGGGCTTGTGGTACTGCACGGCCATGATCTACGCATGTCTGCGATTTATCCGAGAGTGGGCGCATCCTCTGACGGTTTGGAATTTTGTTTTGATCGGTTTGTCTTCGGGCGCAGTATTGGCTTGCGCCTTGGCAGTTTTTCACGATGAGCGCGCTTTACTCGCTTTAGCGGGCCCGTGTGCGCTGGGCCTGACGCTGATGGCTGGAGCTGTGCGCTGGATCAGTCTGCGCCGCAATGCCTCTTTGGTACCCGTCTCAACCTTGCAGTCGGCCACTGGAATTTCAGCAAAGCATTTGGTGCAGAAGTCTATGGGAATGTCCGCCGGAGCCTTTAACACCCGGGAGTTTTTTCACGGAGCTAGCCAAGTCGTGGTTAAAAACACCAAGTGGTTTTTTATTGTTGGTTTGTTTATTGCACCTTCCGTTTTAGCGCTTTGGGCGATTGCGCAGAACGCCCCTTCGCTGTGGCTTGTGATTGCTTTAATGCAAGCCTGCGCCCTCATCCCAGAACGGTGGTTTTTCTTCGCCCAAGCCCAGCATCCGCAAAACCTTTATTACCAGACGGTGTCTTAAGTTGCGCAAGCAAGCGGGCTTAATTTCCCACCCGCGTCTCCGAGCGCCCAAAAACCCAACTCAACCCTAGCCCCACCGATTGCCCGGTGGACTGCAGGGCCAATGGGCTGCTCAGGTTGGCGCCTAAGCTGTATTGGTCTTGCCGAGCGTAGGCGAATAGCCGAAGGTCGGG
>JBAXOC010000173.1:0-4199 GCA_037133455.1 Comamonadaceae bacterium
TGTATGTTTTTTATTTTGGGACTAAGCGAACCTACCCAGATGTAGCGCACCACACCATATGGATGGGCGAACGCTACCGCGAACTGCTTGCCGACATCTTTGACCACAAAACACTTTCTGATGATTTTTCCCTGTATCTCCATCGCCCCACGGCGACAGATCCCAGTTTTGCACCCGCCGGATGCGATAGTTTTTATGTGCTGTGCCCGGTACCTAACTTACAAGGGAAGGTGGATTGGGATGTGCAAGGTCCTTTGCTACAAAGCCGCATTGTTGCAGCCCTCAGCAAGACAATTCTTCCAGATTTAGAATCAAACATCACGGCTGAGTTCTCGATGAATCCTAGGGACTTTAAGAACGACTACCTTAGCCAACATGGCGCAGGATTTTCCATTTCTCCCTTGTTTCGCCAATCGGCATGGTTTCGATTTCACAATCAGGCCGAAGGGATTAAAAATCTTTATTTAGTGGGTGCCGGTACCCATCCCGGTGCAGGCCTACCAGGCGTTTTATGTTCGGCAAAAGTGATCGACTCCCTCATTGAGCCCGTAACTAATGCCTGAATCTTCTTTGTTGGATGCCAACGCAATACTCGCGGCCAAAGGGAAAAGTTTCCACTGGGCGCGCCACTTTCTTGGTAAAAACCACGCACAACGCGCTACCCGCCTCTACCGACTTTGCCGTTACATCGACGATATTGCGGATGAACATCAAGGCATACCTCAGGCGCTTTCTGCACTCAGTGAAATCAAAACAGCGTTTGCTACCGGCGCTTCTTCGGATCCCATCATCAAGGACGGTTTGCTTTTGCTAGAAGAATGCAAGATTGATCCAGCCATCCTCATAGAACTGGTGATGGGCATTGAGTCCGATCTCACCACCGTACGGATTCCAGACGAAGATGCCCTCTTGCGCTACTGCTACCAAGTTGCAGGTACGGTCGGGTTAATGATGTGTAAGGCATTAGAGACGGATAAAAAATTGGCATTTGCACATGCCATTGATTTGGGTATGGCCATGCAACTTACCAATATCTGCAGGGATGTCGCCGCTGACGCTTCGCTAGGAAGGCGTTACTTACCCGCAAGTG
Source organism: Comamonadaceae bacterium (assembly GCA_037133455.1). Taxonomy (GTDB): domain Bacteria; phylum Pseudomonadota; class Gammaproteobacteria; order Burkholderiales; family Burkholderiaceae_C; genus Allorhodoferax. The sequence goes on from JBAXOC010000173.1 coordinate 1,091, forward strand.
TTGTGGGTGACTTGTCGCCTGAAGAGATCCTCAACCCCTCTCTTTCAACCCGAAAACTGATCCAAGATTGCTTGAATGATTTATTGGCTCTGGCCGATCGTTACTACCAAAGCGGCGAAGAAGGCCTCGTCTATCTTCCGCCAGCGGCGCGGGCGGGTGTTTTACTCTCTGCACGTCTTTACCGTGCAATTGGCGATGAGTTACAGCACAATGGGCTTAATTTCTGGCAAGGCCGGGCCGTCGTAGGTTGGAGAAAAAAAAGCATGCTTTCCATTCTTTCTTTGTGTGAGATTCCATTTCAAAGAAAGTACTGGCGTTTCCCGGACAACCATGATTCCGCATTGCACGCCCCATTGTTAAACGCGCCACGACCCACCACTTGGCATTTTTTAGACCATGCCAGCTGATGCCGACCTGCTTGTTATCGGCGGTGGCTGTGCGGGTCTTAGCCTCGCAGCGCAGTTAGGCTCATACAAAGACCGCGCCCTTCGAACAGTTGTTTTAGAGCAACGCAGCACCTATCAAAATGATAGGACCTGGTGCTTTTGGGGGGACGACACCACCCCGTATGCGCATCTCGCAGACCACCAATGGCGCGCATTGCAGCTAACCAATGGAGCACAGCAGGTGTTGATTGATTGCAACCACACCCCTTACCGTATGCTTAAAAGCAACACCTTTTACGATTCGGTGTTGACCGGGTTGGCTCACAATCCCTTGCTCTCTATTCAATTGAATGCTGCCGTTGTAACCGAGCCCATTTTTCAGGATGGGCTCTGGCATGTTGAAACTTCACAGGGCGCCTTGGCGTCTAAGATGATCGTAGACACGCGTCCCGCTGTTTCCTCATCTGAACTTGAAGCGGTCTTATGGCAGTCTTTTTATGGCCATGAAGTTTTGACCAACGAGCCCTGCTTTGACCCTGCGCGTGCAGAGTTAATGGATTTTTCTGAGCCCAACCCCATGCAGATTGGTTTTACCTATACCCTGCCTGTCTCAACAACGAGGGCACTCATCGAGTTCACTACTTTTTCAGCTGAGCGCTTGACCGCATCCGAACTTGAAACTGCCTTGATGCAATCTATTGCTAAAAAAGTGGGTGGTAAGCCTTACAAAATTGTGCATTCCGAATACGGGCTGCTGCCTATGGGTATCACCCAGCGCGGTGCCAATTCAACGCCCAAGGACCCGAGTTATATTGTTTCTGGCCTGCATGCAAGCGCAGGCAGACCCTCTACGGGGTATGCGTTCCAACGCATACAGAATTGGGCAGCCCAATGCGCAGCGAGTATCGTCGCAGGCGGACTTCCGAAAGCACAGACTAAAGATCCGTATTTTTTAAGTCAAATGGATCGGATCTTTCTCAACGTGCTTCGGGATAATCCACGCAATGGGCCCGCTCTTTTTGCGCGTCTTTTTTCTAAAGCAAAGAGCGAACAAGTGATTCGATTTTTGAGTGATAAGGCGTACCTCAACGATTACGTTGCCATCATTCGCGCTATGCCTACAGCACCCTTTATCAAACAGCTTTTTAGTGGCAAGCCTTTGCTATGAAACCGCTACAACTTCAAAGTGTGTGTTTTATTGGCGTAGCCATTGCTGCGCTTTTTTTATCTTTGCTTTTGCCACCGCTTGATTTACACATACTGCTTCTGTTCGTTATGGTTCTTGTGGCTTTATTGGGTGTTCCGCACGGTGCGTTAGATCCAATTTTTGCCCAAAAGCTCTATCAACTCAGCGGCACATTGCGTTGGACAGTGTTCCTTGCTTGTTACATTCTTCTTGCCTGCGGTGTGGTTTTGGCCTGGTGGTATGCACCTACTGTTTTTTTATGGGTTTTCTTAATCTTGTCAGTCATCCATTTTTCTGGTGATCTGCGGCAAGGGACATCGATACTCGCTCAAGTCTTGTACGGAGGCGCAAGCATCGTGCTACCTGGTGCACTCCACCAAGATGAGCTTGGACATTTATTTACCCTGTTAATCGGTGATGAGAGCGGCCATAGCTTGGCTTTTACTTTGCATATCCTGGCATGGCCGTGGCTTACTGGCTTAGCGCTGGAATCGCTGCGAATCTTTAAAACAGACCGCCAAACCGTTTTAGAAATGGGAGCGGTGACAGCCATCGCCACACTGCTTTCGCCACTGATTGCATTTACTATTTTTTTCTGCTTTATGCACAGTGCAAGACACATCGTTCGTACCCAAATTTACACTGCTGCGTCCATACGCGTTTTAGTATCTATCGCATCGGGACCGCTCCTCGGTGTAGTCTTCTTGGGCGGTGCTGCGTGGGTGTTTTTTCCGCCGTCGGAAATAGACTCCCGGGTTATTCAATTTGTTTTTGTTGGCCTCGCTGCCTTAACCGTGCCGCATATGTGCTTGGTCGAGCGCTTGCGCTGGGCGCGGTGGCATCAAAACTGATCGGGGTTTTTGCCCTTGAAGGGCGCATAAAAAGCCTGGATAGTCACCATATCCGCTTCAATATTGCCGGTCGGCTCAAACACCGGACCTAATCCGCTTTCCTTGCGTGCATAGTCCATGTAGGCCATCACGATGGGAACGTTGGCGCCTAAGGCAATGTAATAAAACCCGGTCTTCCAATACCGCGCTTTGCTTCGTGTGCCTTCGGGAGGTACGATCAATTGCACAGGCCCGTCGGCATTTTGGATCGCGGTAATGGACGCTTCCACCACATTGTTGGAGCTTTCGCGCTGAATAGGAATGCCACCCAACCAAAGCATCACGCCACGAAAAGGGGCTTTAAAAAGCGACTGCTTGCCCATCCAATACACATTTAAACGCAGCGCAAAAGCCACCATCAAGGTGTAAGGCAAATCCCAGTTGCTGGTATGAGGCGCTGCAATCAATACGCTTTTGCGCCCATTGGCCGGTAACTGCCCATGAATTTTCCAGCCGGTGGCTTTTAAAAATCCGATAGAGAACCACCGCAAAAACGTATTGACCCCTGGGGTATCAAAAATCGTACGGTGCATCAGATTCGCTTCACTGGCGCGTGGTCTGCGTCAACTTTGTGCGCGGGGTCCACATGGGTCATCAAATTAAGAACGCGGTGTCGCTGCATCACCGCTTGACGCGCTGCAACAGCG
>JBAXOC010000174.1:0-4117 GCA_037133455.1 Comamonadaceae bacterium
GACCCAAAGTGGTCCATGTTTTTTGCCCATTGACGATGTATTTGTCGCCCACACGCTCTGCGCGGGTTTTCAGCGAGGCTAAATCCGAACCCGACCCAGGCTCGCTATAACCTTGGCTCCACCACACGTCACCGCTTGCGATACCAGGTAAAAATCGCTTCTGTTGCTCGGCGTTTCCAAACGCCATGATGACGGGGGCCACCATCACTGGCCCAAAAGGAACGACGCGCGGTGCGCCAGCAAGAGCACACTCTTCTTCAAACAAATGTTTTTCAATGGCGTTCCAACCCGGACCACCAAACTCTTTTGGCCAAGCGTGGCCAAGCCAACCTTTTTTGCCCAAAATCTTCCCCCATTGCTGCATATCTTCGCGCGTCAGTTGCAAAGAGTTATGTACTTTGTGAGACAGTTCGCGAGGCAAGTTGTCATGCACCCAAGAGCGTATGGTTTCACGAAATTTTTGTTCTTGCGGTGTAAAAGCTAAATCCATACAGGGAGCTCCAAAAATCGAGATGTTGTAAATGAGGGCTGAACGGGTCTAATTTAGCACGGTCGTGCTTTTCTTGCTGTCTAAGCCGGGACAATCCTTGCCGAGAGGGATGTTGTGATAATCCTAACTCTATGAAAAATATTGTGATTTTGATTTCTGGCGGGGGCTCCAATATGGCGGCCATCGTCCGTGCGGCACAAACGCAGGCCTGGGAGAAACACTTTGGCGCTCGCATTGCGGCAGTGATTAGCAACAGGGATGACGCTCAAGGATTGGTTTTCGCTCAAAAGCATGGCATACCCACACAAACCATTGACCACAAAACCTTTGCAAGCCGCGCGTCTTTTGACCAAGCGCTGGCTTTGGCTATTTCCCATTACGACTTGCCTGACCAACCCGCCTTGGTCGTTTTAGCTGGTTTCATGCGGATATTGACCCCCGCGTTTGTCACCCAATTTGAAGGCCATTTAATTAATATTCACCCGTCGTTGTTACCCGCATTCCCGGGCTTGCATACGCACCAAAGGGCGATAGATGCAGGGTGTCAATTTGCCGGCGCGACGGTTCACCAAGTGACTGCTGAACTCGACTTCGGGCCGATTCTGGCCCAAGCCGTGGTGCCCGTGCTGCCGCAAGACACTGAAAAGAGTCTTGCCGATCGGGTGCTCACCCAAGAGCACCTGATCTATCCACGCGTGGTGAGGGCCTTGGTTTCAGGCGAAACCTTCTAATCGCGCCCTTGGGCGTTGTCTTCTATTTTTTGAAACCTGGCTTGTTTGACGCCTTCGAATTCAATCACTTCTTCAAACATCGCGGCCGGTCTGACCCATAGGCCTTTGTCTGCGTAAAGAGCTCGGTACAAGGTCATCGGTTCCAGCGTTTCACTGTGGCGTACGGTATCCATGACCTCGTACAGATTGCCCTTGTAATGGCGGTAAAGTCCACGCGCGGTGGAGATGAGGGGAGGGAGTTTTTCTTCACTCATGGGACAATCGCAGCTTATGCATCCAAAAGCCCTATTAGAAGCCTGTTCCGAGTTGGTCCGCCTCACGCTTAAATTTGACCATCCTGCCGACGCGACTGTTTCCCGTTTTTTCCGTGATCACCGAGGCCTTGGCCCCCGTGAAAGGGCAACCATGGCTGAGACGGTCTATACCGTTTTGCGTAAGAAACTCCTTTTTGATCATCTAGCCCCGTCAGGAAGCGGGCCCAAAGAAAGGCGCTTGGCTATTTTGGGGTTTTATGGCCCAGGTGATTTTTTAAGAAGTGCATTAACCGATCAAGAAAAAAACTGGCTTGACCAATGTGAAAAGGTTCAACCCGATGACCTGATGGAGCGCCATCGCCATAATTTGCCCGAATGGTTGGTTCAACCCCTTAAGGACCAATTAGGGGAAGAATTTTGGCCATTGGTCGGCAGCCTGAACTTGGGTGCTGGTTTGGATTTGCGGGTGAACGACTTCAAGGCCAAGCGTGCTGATGTTCAAAAAGAACTGGCAAAAGCAGGAATCAAAGCGGTTCCAACGCCATTTTCTCCGTGGGGCCTGCGCATTGCGGGCAAGCCTGCACTGAATAAGAACGAGGCTTTTCTTAAGGGCGAGTTTGAGGTACAGGACGAAGGCTCTCAGTTGCTGGCGATGCTGGTCGATGCCAAGCGCGGCGAGATGGTGGTTGATTTTTGTGCGGGCGCTGGCGGTAAAACGCTGGCGATTGGTGCGAGTATGCGCAGTACCGGGCGCTTGTATGCATTTGATACCTCTGCACACCGGCTCGACTCCTTTAAGCCTCGAATGGCGCGTAGCGGCTTGTCCAATGTGCATCCTGCAGCCATTGCCCATGAACGTGATGAGCGGGTGAAGCGCTTATCTGGAAAGATCGACCGTGTTTTGGTCGATGCACCTTGCACGGGCATGGGGACCTTGCGCCGAAACCCGGATCTGAAATGGCGACAAAACCTGCAATCGGTCGAAGAAATGGCTGTGAAGCAAACAGCCATATTGCAAAGCGCCTCTCGATTGGTGAAGTCCGGTGGCCGCTTGGTTTACGCCACCTGCAGCGTACTGCCGCAAGAAAACGAGTCGATTGCATCCGCCTTTTCGCTAGCCAACCCCGATTTTGAGCCTTTGGATGTCGGTGAAGTGCTATTGGGTTTGAAGGTTGCCGACGCTGCCAGCCTGTGCCAAGGCGGAGATAACAACCTTCTTTATCTTCGTTTGTGGCCACACCGTCACCATACGGACGGGTTTTTCGCTGCAGTTTGGGTTAAAAAGTAGCAATTTTGAGCGAAGTTAATGTTTTTTGCTAACAGCTCGCTTTTTTATAGCCAAATCGCCCCCATTCTCTTAAAATCCTTGTGGTTAACCCAAGGCAGCGTTGAGACTCGCTTTGGTCCTCATCATTATTCGTTGAAAGATTGCACACACTATGTTGTTACCTGATTGGGCATTGTTGAACGCGCTTGTCGAGTGGCTCGCACACGGAACTTGGGCGTTAAGCTGGTGGCAGATTGTGCTGTTTGCGTTGGCTATGACCCATGTCACGATGATCAGTGTGACTGTCTTTCTTCACCGACACCAAGCCCACAGAGCGCTTGATCTGCACCCCATTGCATCCCATTTCTTTCGATTTTGGTTGTGGTTGACGACCGGACAGGTGACCAAGGAGTGGGCCTCTATCCACCGTAAACACCACGCCAAGTGCGAACAAGCCGATGACCCGCACAGCCCGCACGTGCACGGAATCAAAAAAGTTCTGTTCCAGGGTGCGGAGTTGTACCGTGCAGAGTCCAAAAACAAAGAAACCATCGCCCGTTATGGCCACGGCACGCCAGACGACTGGATCGAGCGCAATGTGTACACCCGCTTTTCTTGGCAAGGCGTGGGATTAATGATGATCATTGATTTGACGCTGTTTGGCGCCGCAGGATTAGCGGTGTGGGCATTGCAAATGGCTTGGACCCCCATTACGGCCGCTGGCATCATCAACGGCGCAGCCCACTACTGGGGCTACCGTAATTTTGAAGCGCCCGATGCCAGTACCAATATTTCTCCGTGGGGCATCATCATTGCCGGCGAAGAGCTACACAACAATCACCACACCTATCCCACTTCGGCAAAATTATCTGTCAAGCCCTATGAGTTTGATATTGGCTGGATGTACATCAGCCTCATGCAAATGGCAGGTTTAGCCAAAGTCAAAAAAACACCGCCCAAAGCCGCTTACGGCGACATTCGTCCGGTGGCAGATGAAAAAACTTTGGAAGCTTTGATTGCCAATCGCTACGAAATCATGGCCAGCTATGCCAAAGGCATTCGCCAAGCCGTTCGTAACGAATTGGCTTCCTTGAAAAGTCGCAGCGCTGACGCAGCGGTCATCAAGGCCGCTAAATTGTGGGCGCACCGTGACCAAGAGCAAGTGCCCGCTACGGCTGCACTCGGCTTGGCTCAGGCCCTTCAAGCATCACCGATGATCGAGAAAATGGTGACGATGCGCGAAGAGCTGCGTCAGCTCTGGCTCAACACCACCGTCTCGCGCGAACAGTTAACCATCGACTTAGCCGCATGGTGCCGCCGGGCCGAAGAAAGTGGGATCACCGCACTGCGTGATTTCTCTATCAAGTTACGTGCA
>JBAXOC010000175.1:0-4091 GCA_037133455.1 Comamonadaceae bacterium
CCAGCGCGGGCGTGGGGCGCAAGCGCAAAGTGCAAATGGGCGGGGTCATCTAACAACTGCTCTTCCAAAAGCCCTTCCAACGCCGCCCTTTGCCGACCCGCGAGTGCGCCTATAGGTAAGGTGAGACGGTGCCAAGACAGTTGGGCAGTGGGGACGATTACGACGGTGTGGGTGACGGTCGATATACTTTCGCCGAGCGTCTGTGAAAGCAAACCCACGGGGACGCTGGACTGAAGCCCTATGCCTTGCCCATCCGGCGAAAGCACATATCCAAGCGCAGAACTCGCTTGCAGGGTTTCTGTAGGTAGGCTTAGGAGGAGCGTGGCCATGGATCACATATTGAGTGAAATGTCATAAATCATTGTAGGTTGCGGGCTTAGGGCTTCCTGCAGCTGCGCCCACAGTCCGCTTGCGCCAAAGGGTTTTGACTTGCAGCCCATCGCGCTGGACCATGGAGGTCTCGTGAACCGTGTGGTTGTCGATTTGCAAAGTTCCGCGCAGTTCAAAAAAGCGCGAGCTAATCGACACGGCTTGGGCGTCAAGCGAGCGCAAACCCGAGGGCGCGACTGCCCGAACCGCCTCGAGGCTATCCCAAGGATTCAAGCTGCGGGCTTGGACAAGTTGTTGTGCTGCCGCGGGGTCAATCCCCAGGCAGGCGACCAAAACCAGGGGCGATGCCGTATTGAGATTCACGGGCGTGCGTTCAGGCAGGATAGTCACGAAAGGACGCAAGTGCTCGATGCTGTCGGCATCCACACCAAGCCATGCAAGTTGGTCAATATCGTAGGGCCGCAAAGGCGCTTGAGGCTTGTCGCCAGCGGACAGGAGCAGCTGGGAAACCAGGGTTTCAAGCAAGCGAGGATGAAGTCCCAGTTGGTCAAAAAGCCGAGCAAACATTTGTAGTGTTGCGCCGTGGACTTTACCGTCTTGAATCAGGTTGGTGGTGTTCAGGCGCGATTGCAGGTCCACCATTTGGCCCGACAAAAAGACGTTTTGGCTGGCCTGGGCGGCCAAGGTATCGCTGCGATCGGCGGCCAAAAAAGTAGAAAGCCGTGCTTGCTCCAAGGCCAAGGCCCACGGCTCGGCCAGGTGGTCAGCGCCGCCTTTGCGAGCGTCTTCTTTCAAAATCAAACGCGCCCAATCGAGTGCCCCAATCAAAACCCAGGTGGCTTGGGCGCGGGAGCGCTCGGCAGTTTCAACTTCCACCGCACGCCACTGTTGCCACAGCGCCGCAGAGGCCATAGTGGCCACCAAAACGACCGTGAGCATGGCCATCACAATCGCTGCGCCGTGTTGTGCATTGCGTTTCATGGTGGGGTACTGCCTTCGGTGCGCGCCCAGTCGCGGGTGAGCACGCCGCTGATCGCTTGGCCCGCTGGCAAGGTCAGAACCAATCGCACGCCTTCTGGCAAGGCGTTGGCGTCGGTGGCTGACGCCGATGATTGGGGATTCGTCCAGGCGTTATTGCGGAAGTAAAAAATTTGCCACTGGCTTAACGGGCTGATGCGTACTTCGCGCAATTGGTCCTCGCTGCTGGGGTTTTGGCCCCAGCGAGCGGCTTGGGCCCAGGCTGCGTCAAGTTCAGCGCGGGTTCTCAGGCTCGGCGACTGCCAGCGCAGCCAATAGGTGATGCCTTCCACTTGCCTCTGTGACCAACCTACTACCCGCAAGCCGTCCCCGGGAGACACACTGCCGCGGCGCAAAACGCGCAACACCCGGCCATCCCAAGCCAAGCTCGGCGTGTTGGCTTGAAGCGCGATGGCATCTAAATCAGCGGCCCATTGCCCCAGGCCTGCTTGCAAAGCCAAGGTGTCATCAGCGTGTTGCGTTAACCGGATTTGGGCCCCTTGCATGCTGCCTAAACCACGCCATGCCATCACGCCCATGAGCGCCATCAACGCGATCGCTACCAACATTTCCACAAGGGTAAAACCGAGGCTGCTTCGGGCTTTTGTCATACCTTAGTTGCGTCCTAAGAGGGTGCTTAAACGCATCACCGGGTCTTGGGCTTGCCCTATTGCGATAGAAACTTGCACATCGACCCGTACAAAATTAGGATTGGGCGTGGCTTGCACCGTTCGCGTGACTTCCAGCGATTGACCGCCTTGCGTACAGAGACTTTTTGTTTCCCCCATACCCGGAATTTGGTGAAGCAAGCGCAAGGAGACCAATGCATTTTCAGCGCACAGCTGCCCCAAAAGTTGTGCGCTTTGGCGTTGCGCGTTGTGGGTAAGTGCGCCGGTGGCTTTGAAGCCAGCGATCAAGGCAATGCCCACGATGCTGAGCGCCACCAAGACTTCGATGAGGGTAAAACCCTGTTGTTGGCGAAGTCTCATGGCCGTATCACTGCAAAAGGGCGAAGGCCGTCGGTGGACAACTGAATGCGTGTAGCGGTTTGCCGGCGTGATTCCAAAACAATCGTCTGCGCTTCGATTACGGGCTCGGGGCCTAAGACGACGGCTGGGCTGGTGCTCTTTGTGTCGGGCGAAAGCCATGTTTGTGCGGCTTGCGGGGGCTGCAGTCCATCGATCAAAAACCCGGTGGGGCTGGGGCGCCACCAGACGGGTGTGCCCTGCATACGCGACTGTGCGCGGGAAGAGGCGAGAACCGCGCTAAGGCGCTGCGCATCACGTTCCAAATCGGTGACAGTGCTGTCACGCAAGGTCAACACCACGCCAGCGCTGGCAATTGCCACGATGGCCAACACGACCAAGAGCTCAATCAGCGTAAAGCCAGACGCTCTTTGCGCTGGGCTTGGACCCACACTTAAACGCTTAGGGCTGCCAGCTTCCAATGTCTGCATTTTTGCCCTCGCCGCCGGCTTGTCCGTCGGCACCCAACGACATGACGTCAACCTCCCCTTGGATACCCGGGTTTAAGTACACATAAGGCTTGCCCCAAGGGTCGTTGGGCAATTGGTCTAAATTTTTTCGCCAGTTGACAGGGATGGGTTCGGTCGTGGGTTTGACTACCAAAGCCAACAAGCCTTGTTCGCTGCTGGGGTAGCGCCCATTGTCTAGACGGTAGAGCTTGAGGGCTTGGAGAACGTTACGCACATCGGTTTTTGCGGCCATCGTCTTGGCATCGTCGGCCCGGTCTAAGACGTTGGGGACAATCAAGGCCGCTAACACGCCAATAATAAGCAGCACCACCATCAACTCGATCAGGGTGAAACCATTTTGCGTGTGGCGGCGAAGTGATGTGCGAGCGTTTCCCATGGGTTTTCTTGTGAAATTGCAAAGAGTCTGATTGTGCCTAAAAAAATACCCCCTTTCATTGATAATAAAAGCATGCAAGAAACCACTACCCAGCGAGGCTGGCTTCACTTCGCGACCTTTGTGACCGCTGCAGCAAGCGCTGCGAGTGCGGTATTTTGGTTATTGGGAGGGGCGACAGGGAGCGCTTCGATCGCAAACCCTTCGGATTTTCAGTCGACGCCAGCGGCCTCTTCAGTTCCAAATGCTTTGTCCTTAGCGCAAAGTTTGGGTGCGTCTTCCAGCGTGTCATCGAGCGCGCCTTCAGCTGAAACCGCTCCCAGCCAAGCATCGCGTCTGCGCTTGCTGGGCGTGGTTGCAGGCAGCTCGGATGACAAGCCTGGCTTCGCTCTGGTGTCAGTGGATGGCGCTGCTCCCAAAACCTATGCGGTGGGTGCCAAGGTGGCAGACGCGTGGGTGCTGCAATCGGTCCAACGGCGAAGCGCCACGCTCGGAGCTGACGCCAAAGGCGCTGCTTTGGTAACGCTTGAATTGCCAAAAACCAACTCGCCCTAAGGCAAGCCGTATTGAATTAACCCGCTTAACCCGCGCGAACAGGGGTTATCACTACCGAGTGTCTTGTCAAATTCATGTAAGCTTCACGCAAGCACTTAATTCACCTGCCTGAGGAGCAATTCATGCATATTGGCGTTCCCGCCGAAACGACGAAGGGCGAGACCCGCGTTGCCGTTACCCCCGAGACTGTTAAAAAACTTATCGCCCAAGGGCACACCGTAGCCATCGAGTCAGGCGCAGGCCTGGCTGCTAGCGTTACTGACGAGGCGTTTGCGCTCGCTGGGGCCCAGATCGTGGACGCGAGCTCGGCGCTGGCGTGTG
>JBAXOC010000176.1:0-4088 GCA_037133455.1 Comamonadaceae bacterium
CCACGGGTTCGCGTCCTGGCTTTGACGTCCAGTGCCCAACGTATCCCGCTCTTGCGCTCAGCGGGAATCATTGCTTTGTCTGGAAACTTAGACCAGGGGGCGCAATTGCGGCGCTTGGCGGGAATGTCTCAGCGCGTTTTGTATCTAGCTGCACCTGCCCCAGAGGGGCAGTCGGATCCCCGCTTAGTCGCATTTACGCAGGCCACACGTTTGCGCGCACCTCCTAAATCCTTGGTTTATGCGTCTACCAGCGGTGTTTATGGCGACTGCGAAGGGGCATGGGTTACCGAGTCAGCAGCCATCGATCCGACCACACCCCGAGCGCAGCGAAGAGCCCATGCAGAGGCAACGGCGCATTTTTTTGGGCGATCTGCAGGCGTAAGAGCCAGTGTGCTTCGGGTGCCGGGGATTTATGCCAATGACCGGGAAGGTGGAACACCTCTGACCCGTTTGCAAAAAGGCGCACCTGTCTTGCGTGACGATGAAGACGTTTACACCAACCATATCCATGCGGATGATTTGGCGCGGTCGTGTATCTTAGCTTTGTGGCGAGGGAAATCCCAACGCAGCTACAACATCAATGATGATACGGATATGAAAATGGGCCAATACTTGGACGCCGCTGCTGACCTGTATGGCTTACCTAGACCCCCCCGCATGGCAAGAGAAGAGCTCAAAAAGGAAGTCTCTGCAATGCAACTGAGCTTTATGAACGAGTCACGGAGGTTGGTGAACCAACGCATGAAAAAAGAACTCGGCCTGCGATTGCGCTATCCAAGCGCGCTCGATGGTTTGCTTGCGTCTAAATAAATAAAGTGGGCTTGGGTTGGTAAAGTCGATTCAAAATTTTCCAAATCACCCAACTGCACATCAAGGTAATCGGTGCAGCCCACAAGACATCGCTCAACCAGTGCGCCACATCCGCCATTCTTGCAAAGCCTATGAGCAGTCCCGCACTGGTTCCAATCAAAGCCCAAATGACTTGTCGGCGCCGATGCAGCAACATCAGCGAGGCAAAGAAAAAGCCGCAGGCCACATGACCGCTGACGAATGAGCAGTTTTTAGTGCATTGATCGGTCATCACTCCGGCGCGGCTAAATTTCTGGGTTCCACCAAAATTTTCTACTTGGTAAGGCCGCGCGCGCTGCCAATGGTCTTTAAACCCTGCGTTAACGAGCAAGCCAGGTCCCAAAGCGCCAGAAAGTACGATAAATGCCAGTGGCAATCGCCATTGCTGCCATTGAATCCTCGCGCTTGCAATGATCCAAAGCGCTAAAGCCGTAAACACCATGATTCGAAATGTCAGAGGTACATACAGATTGATCGTTTCAACCCACCACCAATGCTTCACCGCAATTTTTGGTGTATCGCCGGTAAATAGAGCGGCTGCTTGAAGGTCTAATTCTGGCCAAAGCGTTGGCATCAGGGCAAGAAAGACAAAAAAGCCGACTAAAGCAAAAAACAAAGAGGGTGTTTTTCGGAGTGTCTCTCGGTGATGGGGCGAAGCGCGGTTGGGCATGGGGAGATTATCCACGGATGCCACCGCCTTAAATGGTGCGCTAAGTTGTTGGCATTTTGTAAAGTTAGCACCGGGTGTCAACACCAGGGGACTATCTTGCGTTGTTGGCATAAGTCTTTGGAGGTTTTCAATGAAGCAATGGTCTTTTCTCTTTTTAGCTGCAGCTAGCGTGACAGGTGTCGGGGCCCAGGAGCTTGGCCGGGTCATCTCTTTAACCCCAGTGGTTCAACAGATGGCCGTTCCCAGGCAAGTCTGTACAACGGAGCAAATAGGGGTTCAACAACCCAATAGTGGTGCGGGGGCCTTAATCGGCGCCATCGCGGGCGGCGTCCTAGGGAATGCCGCAGGTCAGGGGGCAGGGCGCGGGGCTGCAACTGCGATTGGCGCCATAGGAGGGGCCGTATTGGGGGACCGGGTGGAAGGAAACCCTGCGGTTCGCCTTGAGAATGTTCAGCGCTGCGCGGTACAAAATTTTTATGAGAATAAAACGGTGGCTTTTAATGTGATCTACGAATACGCTGGCAAGCAGTATTCCGTTCAAACGCCCAATGATCCTGGTCCCACGATTGCGCTACAAATTGCTCCGGTAGGAAACGTGATCACTCCTCAGGTAACGACAGCGGTTGTTGTTCAGCCCGTGCCCACTTACATCACCGTTCCGGTGCAGCGGACCTATTACTACCATCCTTACTACCAACCGTATCACCCACCCGTGATGTTCCCGTTTGGACCCTCAGCCCGCTTTGGCCATGGCGGCGGACATCGCAATTGGCAATAATTGTGAAGACTAAGAAATAGCGACCTCGGGGTCAACAATCGGCCCCGTGCCACTAAATCGGTCGAGTGCCAAATACAAAACGGGCGTGATAAACAGCGTAATCGCCTGAGAAAAAACCAAACCACCCACCACTGCAAGGCCCAAGGGTTGGCGCAGTTCAGCACCAGCACCAATGCCTATCGCAATCGGTAATGCGCCTACCAAAGCGGCAAGTGTGGTCATCATGATGGGTCGAAACCGAAGCACACAGGCCTCGCGAATCGCTTGCGTTGGTGTCATCCCTCCATGACGTTGCGCTTCTAGTGCAAAGTCAATCATCATGATGGCGTTCTTTTTCACAATGCCGATCAACAAAACAATACCAATGGTGGCGATCAAGGTTAGGTCTTGCCCAAAAAGCATTAAGGTAGCCAATGCGCCTACGGCAGCAGACGGCAGTCCCGCCAAGATGGTAATTGGGTGGATATAACTTTCGTACAAAACCCCAAGCAGGACATAAATCACGATAAGCGCAGCGACCACCAAGATTGCTTGGCTACTTTGCGAGTTCTTAAACACGGCGGCATCACCCCCGTAAGTGGTGATGATGCTTGACGGCATTTGAATCGCCTCAGAAGCGGCATCGATTTTTGCGGTGGCATCGCCCAAAGCCGTTCCGGGTGCAAGATTGAAGGAAACCGTGACAGCTTGGAGTTGCCCCACGTGGTTGATTGACGTAGGGCCAACGGTTCGCTCTACCGTGGTAAAGCTCGACATAGGAACCAAAGTACCGAAAGAGGAGCGCACATAAATGCCATTCAACGCCTGCTCATCCTGTTTGGCCTCAGGTGCGACTTCCATGATGACTTGGTAGCTGTCGGTTGGCAGGTAAATGGTAGAGACCTGGCGCTCACCAAAGGCGCTAAAAAGGGCGGAGCGAATCGAATCAATCGACACTCCCAACGTATTGGCCAGGTCTCGATCAATTTTGAGTTGCGCTTGCAGGCCGCGTAACTGCGAATCGCTGGTTACATCCCGAAACAATGGGTCAGCACGCAGTTTTTCTTGCAGCTTGGTGGCCCAGGCACTTAGTTCATCAGCCTTCACACTTTGCAAAATGTACTGGTATTGGGCTTTGCTCTGGCGCCCTCCGAGTTGCAAGTTTTGCACTGGGCGCATAAAGACGTTGATACCAGCAACCCCGCGAAGTTTCTTCCGCAAAGTCTCAATCACTTGTTTGATGGGGAGTCGTTCATTGTGAGGATGCAGCGTAATAAACATGCGACCTGAATTTTGCCCACCTACACCGCCATTGAACGAATTCACCGCTTTAACATTCGCATCGGCACGAATAATGGTGGCTGCCCGCTCCTGAAGCTGCACCATGGCGGTGAATGAAATGTCTTCGCTGGCCTCGGTTGATACCTGAATTTGACCAATGTCTTCCTCAGGGAAAAACCCTTTGGGAATCACGCTGACGAGCCAAAAAGTGGCAGCAAAGGTACTTGCAGCCAAAAGCAAAATGAACTTGCGATGGTTGAGTGCCAAATCTAAAACGCGTGTGTACCCAGCCAACGTGTTATCAAATGCACGCTCAAATAAACGGACCACGGCGCCGGGTGGTTTTTTATGCGCTTCATCGCTCAAGAACCGACTTGCCAACATAGGGACTAGGGTGAGAGATACGAACGCGGACACCACAATCGCTAAACCAACGACCACTGCAAACTCATGGAACAACAATCCAATGACGCCTGGCATGAAGAAAATAGGAATAAAAACCGCAATCAATGACGTTGAAATGGAAACAAT